>DATHRJ010000018.1:0-16680 GCA_035465455.1 Lysobacter sp. | reverse complement strand
GTGCGACCGGACAGCTGGATATAGTGGCTTTGCACGACGGACACTACCGGAGAAAACCCTGCGCTGTGCCGTGCTTGCGGTGTGCACGTCGCCCATTCGCCAGCCGCACCCGGAAAGACCCGCGAACACAAAAAAGGCCGGAGCCCTATTCGGGTTCCGGCCTTCGTTGGACTGCTTTGGAGCTTGAAATGGTGGAGGTGGGGGGAATTGAACCCCCGTCCGAAGGCACTCCATCCCCGGCACTACATGCTTAGCGCTCCGTTAGGTCTCGTCTCCGAACAGCACGGCGCGCAAAGCGCATCCGGGGACCAGCCTGTTTTAGTTAACCGGGGGTTGACAGGCAACTGCCCCCGGCGGTTCCGTGATAATGACCCTACATCCACGAGCACGGGCACAAGTGGTTTCGGGGCTTACGCCTTAAGCGGCGAGAGCGTAGTTGTCGTCGTTGGCAACTAGAGTTTTGCAGCTGGATTAACGAGGAAAGCTACCCCCTCGGCATGCGCCAAGTGATTTCGCGACCCCCGTCGAAGCCAGTGCACCCCCGGGGAAGAACGATTTCGCCAGCCCGGACAGTATAAGGGCAGGAGGGGCAGACTCAAGCCGGGGAGCACGGTGCCGCCAGCTTTCATTCACGACCACCCAGCGGCTCAGGCTGGCTTGTATGCTTGGCCGGATGCCTGGACCTGCCGAACAACCCTCAACCGGCGCTAGCCGCCGCACCTGGCTGCTGCGCGGGCACTTCTGGGCGTTGCTGGTGCTGGTGGGTTCGCTGGTGCTGGTGATCGGGCTCTGGCGCGTTGCCTACGAGCGCGAGATGCGCGCCGCCAATCTCACGTTCATCAGCAGTTCGGCCGAGGTTGCCGAACTGCTGAAGCAGTGGACGGTGCAATACGAACTGGTGGCTGGCGGCGGCGCGTCGCTGTTCGCCTCCGTCGTGCGTCCCACGCCTCAGCAGTGGCACGGATATGTCGAAGGCATGGATATCCGCAACCGCTTTACGGCGATGCTCGGGCTTGGTTTCGCCGGGTACGTCCGGCAGGCGCGCCTGCAGGATCTGCAACTGGAATGGCGGGATGCCGGCTGGGGCCTTCTCGAGGTGCGGCCGCACGGCCCGCGCCGGCATTACGGGCCCATCTTGTACCTGGAGCCAAGGACCCCCCCAAACGCCAGCGCGATCGGCTACGACATGTTTTCCGAGCCCACCCGGCATGAGGCGATGCAGCGGGCGCTGGAAACCGGCCGTCCGGCGCTGTCGGGCCCGCTCCACCTGATCCAGGATGCGCCCCGCAAGGAGACCGGGTTGGCGCTGTACATGCCGGTGTATCGCGGCGGTGGCAGGCCGCAGACGCTGGCAGGCCGGCGCGAAGGGATGCTTGGCTGGGTGTACGTGCCTTTCCGGGTGAATCAGTTTGTCGACAATTCGCTGGGCCGCAGCCATCCCGCTGCGCGTTTCCGTATCTACGATGTCACCAATGGCGACAAACAGCTGTTGTTCACGTCGATCGACCCTGCCGATACCGATAGTCCCGCGTTCCGGCACGACATCCAGCTCGATCACTACGGGCGTCGATGGCGACTGGAATTCCAGTCGCCGCCGCTGGCTGCCGCCGCGCCGCGCCTGGCTGGACTGCAGGCCACGCTGGCGCTGGGGCTGTTCGCCTCGCTGCTGATGTACGCGATCGCCTGGATGCTGGCGCGCACCGAGTTGCGCGCGCACCGGATCGCCTTGCAGCTGACCGAGGATTTCCGCCGCAGCGAGATGCGCTTCCGCACGGCGATGGAACATTCCCCGATCGGCAAGGCACTGCTCGACAGCCAGGGCCGCGTGGTCGAGGCCAACACCGCGTTCGGGGCGGTCGTGGGCCGGACGCCGCAGTCACTGGTGGGGGCGCGCTTCGATTCGCTTTTCCAGGACGACGAAATGAGTACCCCGGAGTTCGGCTCCGGCACCACCGTTGGCGACGGCGTCCACCGCACGACGCGACGGCTGCATCGTGAAGGCGACGTGCCGCGGCACGCGCAACTGACCTACGCGCCGTTGCCGGGCAACGTCGGCCAGGACATCGTGGGTCTGGTGCAGGTGGAGGACGTGACCGAGCGCCTGCGCGCCGAGGCACAGGTGCATGCGCTCAACCGCACGCTGGAGGCGCGCGTTGCGGCACGCACGCGCGACCTCAGCCTGGCCAACCAGGAACTGGAGACCTTCGCCTACAGCGTGTCGCACGACCTGCGCGCTCCCTTGCGTGCGATCGATGGCTTCAGCCGCATCCTGGTGGAGCGCTATGCCGACAAACTCGACGAGGTGGGGCAGGGCTATCTCGCGCGGGTGCGCAATGCAGCCGCGCGCATGGGCGAACTCATCGATGCCTTGCTGAAGATGTCGCGGCTCACGCGTGGCACCTTGACCCGCGAGCCGGTCGATCTCAGCCGCATGGCGGCGGAGGTGATCGACGACCTGCGCGCCGGGGACCCCGGTCATGAGGTGCAGGTGGAGATTTCACCGGGGCTTGCGACGCAGGGCGACGTGGTGCTGCTGCGCAACCTGCTGCAGAACCTGCTTGGCAACGCGTGGAAGTTCACCCACAACAGTGTCGACGCGCGCATCGAGTTCGGCGCGAACCTGGATGGTCCTGCCGTGTACTTCGTCCGCGACAACGGCGTCGGCTTTGCCCAGGAGTATGTCGACAAGCTGTTCCGCCCGTTCCAGCGCCTGCACGAACAGGGCGACTTTGCTGGTCACGGCATCGGCCTGGCGTCGGTCAAGCGCATCGTCGAGCGCCACGGTGGCAGCATTCGCGCCGAAGGCCGCGAAGGCGAGGGCGCGACGTTCTATTTCACCTTGTCGGACGAAGCGTCGCCGGTCTGAGAGAAAGTGCCGGCGTCAGCCGGCGACCGGATCACGCGCCCTTGTTGTGCTGGCGCATGACCCGCTGCTTCTCGCGCGCCCAGTCGCGCTCCTTGTTGGACTCGCGCTTGTCGTGGTCCTGCTTGCCCTTGGCCAGCGCGAGGCCGATCTTGACCTTGTTGCCCTTCCAGTACAGCGAGGTGGGGACCACCGTGTAGCCGTCGCGCTGGATCTTGCCGATCAGCTCGTCGATCTCCTTGCGGTGCATCAGCAGCTTGCGCGTCCGGCGGTCGTCGGTGATCACGTGGCTCGATGCCTGGATCAGCGGGGTGATCTGCGCGCCGAACAGGTACATCTCGCCGTCGCGGACCACGGCGTAGCTTTCCCCGATGTTGGCCCGACCGGCGCGGATCGACTTGAGCTCCCAGCCCTGCAACGCCATGCCGGCCTCGAACCGCTCCTCAAGGCGGTAATCGTGGCTCGCGCGCTTGTTGAGCGCGATGGTGCCGCCGCCCTTTGCTTTATCCTTGTCTTTCGTATTCTTGGTCATTGCCACTATTGTCCTTGATCATCGACCGGCAGGCGACATTTCCAGCCGAATTGCGCGCCGGCGGCAATCCGCCCGTGCCGTGGCCTCGGCGGGAGTCCCGTGCGGATGGGCGGGGCGCACGCCGCGAGACTGTCGCGGCGATGGCCAACAGGAACCTGCATGCCAACCATCATCCGTAGCGCTCTCGTCGAACACTCCGCCGCGCGCATGTTCGCGCTGGTCAACGACGTGGCAGCCTATCCGCGCCGGTTCGACTGGTGCACGTCGGCCAATGTCATCGAGTCCGGCGACGACCGCATGGTGGTGCGGCTGGACATGGCGCTGGGGCCGCTGCGCACCTGGTGGGTCACCGAAAACCAGTTCCTGCCGCCACACCACATCGACATGAAGCTGGTCGATGGGCCGTTCCGCAAGCTCAAGGGGCGCTGGGAGTTCCATGCGCTGGACGAGTCGGCGTGCAAGGTCACCCTGACGCTGGTATTCGAGCCCGCGGTCAGGCTGCTCGGGCCGGCGCTGGCGATCGGTTTCCAGAGTCTCGCCGATCGCATGGTCGACGACTTCATCCGCGTCGCGGATCGCCACGAATGAAGATCGAAGTGCTGCGTGCTTGGCCGCGTAGATTCGCACAGGTGCAGCTGGAGTTGCCCGACGGTGCCAGCGTGATCGACGCGCTGCGTGCCGCGGGGCTGGAACGGGATGCGGAAACCGCCGCGTGCGCGGTGTTCGGCGTAGCGGTCGAGCCGGGTCACGTGCTCGCCGATGGCGACCGGCTCGAGTTGCTGCGCCCGTTGCAGGCCGACCCGAAGGAGGCCCGTCGCAGCCGCGCAAAGCTGCAACGCAAGCCGTGACGGCCGGTCAGGCCCGGGTCGTTCTCGGCGGAGGCCGCCAGATCAGCGCCTGCTCTTTTCCTTCGGCAGGTTGCGGCCGAACTGCTTGGATGCAGCCTTGGCGATCTGCTCGTCCTGCTCCGGGAAATAGTCGCCTTCCCACTTGGTCAGCGCGTCGCCTTCGAACCAAAGGGTCAGGTTCTTGATGCTGGTGGTGCCTTGCCGGTCCACGCGCTGGGTCGACGTGTAGTCCCAGCGGTCATGGTGGAACGGGTCCTCGATCGAGGGCGTGCCCAGCAGGGTGAGAACCTGCTGCTTGCTCATGCCCGTCTGCAGCTGCTCGACGGCGGACGCCTCCAGCAGGTTGCCCTGGTAGATCGGCTGGCGGTAGATGATGCCGCAGCCGGCGGTCAGCAGGGCGACGAGGAGGGCAAGAACTAGCTTGTGCATCGTGTCTTCGCGGCAGTTGGATATCGGGGCGATGATACACTGAAGCCGTAGTTGCGCGGCCCGAAGCACGCCGCGTTCATCCGCTGTTGAGGGCCTTCATGCGCCAGCGGTGCCCGCTTGCAGGAGTGACGATGGAATCGCAGGATCTTCGCAATGCCGGCCTCAAGGTCACCCATCCGCGCATGCGCATCCTCGCGCTTCTGGAGGAGGCCAAGTCGCGGCACATGACCGCCGAGGACATCTACCGGCAGTTGCTGGAGCAGGGCGAGGACATCGGACTGGCCACGGTGTACCGGGTGTTGACCCAGTTCGAGGCGGCGGGGCTGGTGCTCAAGCACAACTTCGAGTCCGGGCAGTCGGTGTATGAGCTCGACCGCGGCCAGCACCACGACCACATGGTCGATATCGACAGCGGCAAGATCATCGAGTTCGAAAGCGGCGAAATCGAGGAACTGCAGCGAAAGATCGCCGCCAAGCACGGCTACTCGATCGTGGAGCATTCGCTGGTGCTGTACGTGCGGAAGAAGTCGTTGCGTTGATGGCCGTCTGGCGCAGCGAGCCCGGTTAGCCGTTCGCGCGACATCCCTTTGCCAGCTGTTTGCCGCTATGACGCGACGTCGACCAGCAGCCGTCGCGCCGCGGCGCGTGCCTCGATCGTCAGCTCCACGCCGCCGAGCATGCGCGCCAGTTCTTCCTCGCGCTGGGCCGCATCCAGCAGTTGCACCGCACTCTGGGTCACGCCTTCGCTGGCGGCCTTGCTGACGCGGTAATGGGCATGCCCCTGCGCGGCCACCTGCGGCAGGTGGGTCACGCACAGCACCTGGCGGCTGGCGCCGAGCGCGCGCAGTTTCCTGCCCACGATCTCGGCCACGGCGCCGCCGATGCCCGAGTCGACCTCGTCGAACACCATCGCCGGCACGGTGTCCAGGCCGAGTGCGGCGACCTCGATCGCCAATGAGATCCGCGACAGTTCGCCGCCGGATGCGACCTTGCGCAGCGCTCGCGGCGGTTGGCCGGGGTTCGCCGCGACCAGGAATTCGACGCGCTCGCCGCCCTGCGGATCGGGCTTGTCGTCGGCCAGCGGTTCGATCGCGATCTCGAAATGTCCGCCGCCCATGCCGAGCTCGGCGATCAGCGCGGTGGTCGATTCCGACAGCGCGCGCGCGGCGGAGCGGCGCTGGTCGCCGAGCAGGTCGGCGGCCGCGCGCCAGCGCTTGCGGGCGGCGAGAAGGTCGCGGTCGAGGCGCGCGAGCCGGTCGCCCGCGCCGCGCAGGGCCTCGAGTTCCAACGCGATGGCCTGGCGATGCTCAGCCAGCTGTTCGGTCGGCACGCGATGCTTGCGCGACAGTTCGTGCAGCCGCGTCAGCCGCTGCTCGATCTGCTCCAGCGCCGACGGGTCCAGGTCGAGGTCGCTGCGCACGCGGTCCAGGACCACCAGGGCCTCGTCGACCTGGATCGCCGCGTTGTCCAGCAGCGCATCGATGTCACCCAGTCGCGATTCGTGCATCGCCACGCGCTGCAGCTCGCCGCGCACCTGCTGCAGGCTGCGCGACAGCGAGGGGCCTTCATCGCCGCCGAGCCGCGCAAACGCGCTGTCACAGGCCTCGATCAGGCCACTGGCGTGCGCCTGCCGCTGGTGGTCGCTGCGCAGCTGCGCGATCGACTCGGGCTCCAGCGTCTCGCGCTCCAGTTCCGCGTGCTGGTGCTCCAGCCACTCGATGCGCTCGGTGACATCGCCCTTGGCGACCAGCAGTTCGCGCTCCAGCAGCAGCGCGCTCCAGTGCGCGGCGGCGCTGGCGACAGCCGCGCGTTGGGTGTCGGTGCGGCCGTAGGCGTCCAACAGCGCAAGCTGGCTGGGCCGTGACAGCAGCGCCTGGTGTTCGTGCTGGCCGTGGATCTCCACCAGCAGCGCGGCGAGCTCCGACAACTGCGCCAGCGTCACCGGACGACCGTTGATCCAGGCTTTGGAGCCGCCATCGGCGCGGATCACCCGGCGGATATGGCAGGCCGGCTCGCTGCTGCCGTCATCATCGTCCAGTTCGTTGAGCGCCAGCCACTCGCGCGCGGGCGGGGCGTCGTCGAGGCTGAAACCGGCGATCAGCTCGGCGCGCTCGGCGCCGTGGCGGACCACGCCGCTGTCGGCGCGCAGGCCCGAAATCAACCCGAGGGCATCCACCAGCAGCGACTTGCCCGCGCCGGTCTCACCGGAAATCACGGTCAGGCCGGGTCCGAAGCTAAGTTCGGCGGCGCTGACCACGGCAAAGTGTTTGAGCGAGAGATGGGCGAGCATGTGGCGGCGATTCTATAGGGGATGATCGCCCGCGGTGATGCCTTGGCACTGGATGCCGCTGCTGAACCCGTCATGTAGCGCCATCGGCGTCGACTGCGTCACCGCGCTTGCGCCGATGCCGCGCGGCGCATATACAAAAGCCGATGAGCCGAAAACCTTCCGACCCCAGCCTCGATCCGCGCGCGCGGCAACTGCTGCGCACGCTGATCGGGCGCTACATCCACAGTGGCGAGCCGGTCGGGTCGCAGACGCTGGCGCGCCATGCCGGCCTGGATGTCAGCGCGGCGACCATCCGCAACATCCTGGCGGACCTGGAGGAAGTCGGCCTGCTCAGCGCGCCGCACGCGTCCGCTGGCCGGATTCCCACCGCGCAGGGCTACCGCTTGTTCGTGGACTCGCTGCTGCAGGTGCGGCAGGTGCCCGAGGGCGACCTGGCCCGGTTGCGGGCCGAGTTGCCAGCAGGGCTGGGCACCCAGGCGCTGCTGGGCAGCGCGTCGGAACTGCTGTCGGCGATGACGCACTTCGTGGGCGTGGTGAGCGTGCCCAGGCGCGAGCAGTTCGCGTTCCGGCGGATCGACTTCGTGCCGCTGGACGGCCAGCGCGTGCTGGCGATCCTGGTGTTCGCCGACAACGACGTGCAGAACCGGATCATCCAGACGCGGCAGGTCTACGACGCCGGCCAGCTGGAACGGGTCGCCAACTACCTGAACACGCATTTTGCCGGGCGACCGGTTGCCGACATCCGCGCCACGCTGCTGATGGACCTCAAGTCCGCGCGTGCGGAGATGGAGACACTGCTGAGCCATTCGATCGAACTGGCCGAGCAGGCGCTGGAACCGGCCACCGACGACATGGTGCTGGCCGGACAGACCCGGCTGATGGGCCTGCAGGAGCTGACCGATGTCGACCGCCTGCGCGAACTGTTCGAGGCGTTCGCACGCAAGCGCGAGATCCTGCAGTTGCTGGAGCGCACCATCCATGCGCCCGGCGTGCGCATCTTCATCGGCGAGGAGACCGGCCTGGCTCCGTTGGAGGGGGTGTCGCTGGTGACCGCGCCGTACACCTCCGGCGGCGCGCCTGACGGCCAGGTACTGGGCGTGCTCGGGGTGATCGGCCCGACCCGCATGGCCTACGACCGGGTGATCCCGGTGGTGCAGGCGGCCGCCGATGCCCTCGGGGCGGCCTTCAAGCCCGACTCCGGGTGAGGTTGGCGGGACGTCGTCCGGGTTGAAAGCCCCCGCGCTGGCCCCATAGCTGGCCCTGTTACGCACTCCACGCGCAGGGACCTAGCCGAAGCATGACCACAAATCAGCCACCTCAGAACGAATCCAGCCCCAACGATTTCAACAACGCCAAGACCGCGGAAGCCGTAGTCGATGCCGAGCGGGATTCGCCGCTGGCGGCGGAACTGGATGCAGTCAGGGACGAACTGACGCAACTGCGCGAGGGTTCGCTGCGTGAACGCGCCGAACTGGACAACCAGCGCAAGCGACTGGCGCGCGATCTCGACATGACCCGCAAGTTCGCCAACGAGCGCCTGCTCGGTGATCTGCTGCCGGTGATCGACAGTCTCGAGGCAGGCCTGGAGGTCTCCGGCGACAAGGCCAGCGCGTTGCGCGAGGGCATGGAACTGACCCTTCGTCAGTTGCTGAAGGTTGCCAGCGACCACGGACTGGTGGTGATCAATCCGCTCGGCCAGTCGTTCAATCCCGAACACCACCAGGCGATGAGCATGGTCGACGATCCTGCGCATCCGCCCAACCATGTCGTGCAGGTCTACCAGAAGGGCTGGCTGCTGAACGAACGCCTGCTGCGACCGGCGCTGGTGGTCGTGTCCAGGCATGACTGACGGCGACTGATTCACCGGCGCGGCCTTGAACCGGCCGCCCCGACCCCCAAATAGCGCACATCGGCATGACTTGCGTTCAGCAGGTCGACTACACCAGCCAAGACCAGACAAGCATCCAAGAGGGAGCAACAGCATGGGCAAGATCATCGGCATCGACCTGGGCACGACCAACTCGTGCGTGGCGATCATGGAAGGCGGCAAGGCCAAGGTCATCGAGAACGCGGAAGGTGACCGCACCACGCCGTCGATCGTCGCCTACACCAAGGACGGCGAGATCCTCGTGGGCGCCGCCGCCAAGCGGCAGGCAGTCACCAATCCCAAGAACACCTTCTATGCGGTCAAGCGCCTGATCGGGCGCAAGTTCACCGACGCCGAAGTGCAGAAGGACCTCGACCTGGTCTCCTACGGCATCGTCGCGCACGACAACGGCGACGCGTGGGTCAGCACGGCCGATGGCAAGAAGCTGTCGCCGCAGCAGATTTCCGCCGAAGTGCTGGCCAAGATGAAGAAGACCGCCGAGGCCTACCTGGGCGAGACCGTCACCGAGGCGGTCATCACCGTGCCGGCGTACTTCAACGACAGCCAGCGCCAGGCGACCAAGGACGCGGGCAAGATCGCCGGCCTGGACGTCAAGCGCATCATCAACGAACCCACCGCGGCCGCTCTGGCCTACGGCATGGACAAGAAGGGCGGCGACCGCAAGATCGCGGTCTACGACCTCGGCGGCGGCACGTTCGACGTCTCGATCATCGAGATCGCGTCGGTCGACGGCGAGATGCAGGTCGAGGTGCTGGCCACCAACGGCGACACCTTCCTGGGCGGCGAAGACTTCGACAAGCGCGTCATCGACTATCTGGTCGACGAGTTCAACAAGGACCAGGGCATCGACCTGCGCAAGGACCCGTTGGCCCTGCAGCGTCTCAAGGACGCCGCCGAACGCGCCAAGATCGAGCTCTCGTCCGCGCAGCACACCGAGGTCAACCTGCCGTACGTGACCGCGGACGCTTCCGGTCCGAAGCACCTCAACATCAAGCTGACCCGCGCCAAGCTGGAGTCGCTGGTCGAGGACCTGATCAAGAAGACGATCGAGCCGTGCCGCATCGCGCTCAATGACGCCGGCCTGCGCGGCAGCGACATCGCCGAGGTGATCCTGGTCGGCGGCCAGACGCGCATGCCCAAGGTGGGCCAGATGGTCGCGGAGTTCTTCGGCAAGGAGCCGCGCAAGGACGTCAACCCCGACGAGGCCGTGGCGATCGGTGCCGCGATCCAGGGCGGCGTGCTCGCCGGCGACGTCAAGGACGTGCTGCTGCTCGACGTGACCCCGCTGAGCCTGGGCATCGAGACCCTCGGCGGCGTGTTCACCAAGATCATCGAGAAGAACACCACGGTGCCGACCAAGGCCTCGCAGACGTTCTCCACCGCGGAGGACAACCAGTCCGCGGTGACCGTCCACGTGCTGCAGGGCGAGCGCGAGCAGGCCCGCTTCAACAAGTCGCTGGCGCGGTTCGATCTCTCGGGCATCGAGCCGTCACCGCGCGGCATGCCGCAGGTGGAGGTGTCGTTCGACATCGATGCCAATGGCATCGTCCACGTGACCGCCAAGGACAAGAAGACCGGCAAGGAGCAGAAGGTCGAGATCAAGGCCGGCTCGGGCTTGTCGGACGAGGAAATCCAGAAGATGGTCCAGGACGCCGAGGCCAACCGCGAGGAAGACCAGAAGTTCCACGACCTCGTGCAGGCCCGCAACCAGGCCGACGGCCTGATCCACATGGCCCGCAGTGCGATCAAGGAGCACGGTGACAAGGTTCCGGGCGAGGCGATCGGCGCCGCCGAAGGCGCGATCTCCGAACTCGAGATCGCGATGAAGGGCGACGACAAGAACCAGATCGAAGCCAAGTCCAAGGCGCTGGAAGCCGCATCCCAGGCGCTGTTGGCCGCCGGTTCGGCCCAGCAGCCCGGCGCTGGCGGCGCTGAAGGTGCCGCTGACGCGGCCGCCGGCAAGGCGGCCGACGACGTGGTCGACGCCGAGTTCACCGAAGTCAAGGACGACGAGAAGAAGTAACGCCGGAACGGCCGTCAGGCAACCGCGGGCGGGCTGGACCTGAGTCTGGTCCGCCCGCTTGCCGTTTCAAGCCGATTCCTCCATTCCCCGTTCCGGTTTCCTGATCTATGAGCAAGCGTGACTACTACGAAGTGCTGGGCGTTGCCCGCAACGCGACCGACGAAGACCTGAAGAAGGCCTACCGCCGGTGTGCGATGAAGCACCACCCCGATCGCAACGCCGGCAGCGACACCGAGGCGGCGTTCAAGGAGTGCAAGGAGGCCTACGAGGTGCTCGCCGATGCGACCCGCCGTCGTGCCTACGACCAGCACGGCCACGCGGCGTTCGAACACGGCATGGGTGGCGGTGCCGGCAACTACGCCGACATGGGCGACATCTTCGGCGATATCTTCGGCAACATCTTCGGTGGCGGCGGCCCCGGCGGGCCTGGCCGTCCGCGACGCGGCGCCGATATCGGCTACGTCATGGAGCTGTCGTTGCAGGAAGCGGTTGGCGGCATCGAGAAGCAGATCGAAGTCCCGACGCTGGATGAGTGCGATACCTGCCACGGCAGCGGCTCGGCCGACGGCAAGATGGAGACCTGCGGCACCTGCGCCGGTCGCGGCCAGGTGCGCTTCCAGCGCGGCATCTTCTCGATGCAGCAGGGCTGCCCGCATTGCGGCGGCCGCGGCAAGATCATCGCCAACCCGTGCGCCGACTGCCACGGCCAGGGCCGCGTCGAACAGACCAAGACCCTGTCGGTGAAGATTCCGCCGGGAGTCGATAGTGGCGACCGCATCCGCCTGGCGGGCGAGGGCGAGGCGGGGCCTGCCGGTTCCACGCCAGGTGACCTGTACGTCGACGTGCGCGTGCGCGAGCACGAGATCTTCCAGCGCGACGGTGACGACCTGCACTGCGACGTGCCGATAAGGATCTCGCAGGCGGCATTGGGCGGCAGCGTGCGGGTGCCCACGCTGGGCGGCGACGTCGAGTTGCGGATCCCGGCCGAGACCCAGACCGGCAAGGTCTTCCGCCTGCGCGACCTGGGCGTCAAGTCGGTGCGCAGCCGCAAGCCGGGCGACCTGTATTGCCGGGTGGTGGTGGAAACGCCGATCAACCTCACTGCCGAGCAGCGCGAGCTGCTGGAACGCTTCGAGACCACGTTCGTGGGCGAGGGTGCGAGCAGGCATTCGCCGCGATCGTCGACCTTCATCGATGGGGTCAAGGGCTTCTGGGACCGCATGACCAGCTAGGCGGCATGGAGCGCCGCACACCTGCGTGGTGGGGAGCCGCGATCCAGGGCCGCGACCGGCTGCTGGCCCGCCTTGAACGTCGCCTAGCCGCTTGCGCCACTCGCGTGAGCGCCGGTAGCCTGCGCCCATGAATGAATCGACAACTCCGATCCGCCTGCTGGTCCATGGCGCGTCCGGCAGGATGGGTCAGGCGGTGCTGCGGCTTGCAGCCCAGCCCGGCCGGCTGCTGGTCGTGGGAGCGGTGACCGGTGCGCCGCCGCCGCAGCGGGTGGCCGACGGGGTCCCGTATTTCGCGGCGCGTGAGTTGCATGGCGTCCCCGCCTTCGATGTCGCGATCGACTTCAGCCTCCCGGCGGGTTTCGACCCGATACTGGCGTTGTGCCTGGAACGTGGAGCCGCCCTGGTATCGGGAACGACCGGGTTGGACGAGGCGCAGCGAGCGGCGCTGGCCGTTGCCGCGGGGAAGATTGCGGTGCTGTCGGCCGCAAATTTCAGCCTGGGCGTGGCCGTGCTGAGCGAACTGGTGGAACGCGCGGCCGCGGCATTGCCCGGCTGGGACTGCGACATCATCGAGTCGCACCACGTGCACAAGAAGGACGCACCCTCCGGCACCGCCCTGGCGCTGGGCGACTGCGCAACCCATGGCGGCGCGACTCCGCGCTTCGCCTCCGTTCGCGCAGGCGACATCGTCGGCGAGCACATGGTCCAGTTCGCCGCGCCGGGCGAACGTATCGAACTGGTGCATCGGGCAACCGACCGCGACATCTTCGCCCGCGGGGCGCTGCATGCCGCGACGCGGCTGGCCGATCGCCCGCCCGGGCTGTACCGGCTGCGCGACCTGCTGAACTGATCCGGTCGCGGGACGCCGCGAAGCTGGCGCTGGCGGCCCTTCATCGCTAGAATTCTCGCTCGCCTGATACCCGCCGCCCGGACCGGTCCCGCACCGCGTCCGTGCCTTGCTGCAACCCGGTGTTTACCGGGCCTGCACTCGGCGGCCTCAGCACCCCTGTAGCCAAGGCGAATCCAAAGTGACCCATTCCGCAATCCTTGCACTCGAAGACGGCACCGTGTTCGAGGGTGTTTCCGTAGGCGCGCCCGGCCTGTCGGTCGGCGAGGTGGTGTTCAACACCGCGATCACCGGCTACCAGGAAATCCTCACCGATCCGTCCTATGCGCGCCAGCTGGTCACGCTGACCTATCCGCATGTCGGCAACACCGGCTGCACCGACCAGGACGACGAGGCCAGCCAGGTGTGGGCCGCCGGCCTGATCGTGCGCAACGTGCCACGGCGGCCGAGCAACTGGCGCAACCGCATCGCCCTGCCGCAGTGGCTCAGCGAGCGCGGCGTGGTCGCGATCGCCGACATCGACACCCGCAGGCTCACCCGACTGCTGCGCGACACGGGCGCCCAGAACGGCGCGCTGGTGGCCGCATCGTCACCGGACGAAGTCCTCGACCACGACAAGGCGATCGAGGCGGCACGCAAGTTCCCGGGTCTCAAGGGCATGGACCTGGCGAAGGAAGTCTGCACCGCGAAGAACTACGAGTGGCGCGACGGCCCGCTGGATCTCGATCGCAACGAGTTCAGCCACCTGGATGCCACCGCCCCGGGTCGGCAGCTGCACGTCGTCGCCTACGATTTTGGCTGCAAGCTCAACATCCTGCGGATGCTCACCGAACGTGGCTGCCGCGTGACCGTGGTGCCGGCGCAGACCAGCGCCGCCGAGGTGATCGCGCTCAACCCGGACGGCGTGCTGCTGTCCAACGGCCCCGGCGATCCGGCACCGTGCGATTACGCGATCGTGGCGATCAGGGAATTCATCGCGCGCAAGCTGCCGACCTATGGCATCTGCCTGGGCCACCAGCTGCTCGGTCTGGCGGTGGGCGCGCAGACGCTGAAGATGAAATTCGGCCACCACGGTGCCAACCACCCGGTGCAGGACCTCGATACCGGCCGGGTGATGATCACCTCGCAGAACCACGGCTTCGCGGTCGACGAAGCCACGCTGCCCGGCAACGTGCGCGTGACCCACCGTTCGCTGTTCGACGGTTCCAACCAGGGCATCGAGCTGACCGATGCCCCGGCCTTCAGCTTCCAGGGCCACCCCGAGGCGGCCCCCGGTCCGCACGACCTGGCACCCCTGTTCGACAAGTTCGTTGCGCTGATGGAGGCGCGTTGACATGCCCAAGCGCACCGACATCAAGACCGTCCTGATCATCGGCGCCGGCCCGATCGTGATCGGCCAGGCCTGCGAGTTCGACTATTCCGGCGCGCAGGCGTGCAAGGCCCTGCGCGACGAGGGCTATCGCGTGGTGCTGGTCAACTCCAATCCGGCCACGATCATGACCGACCCGGACATGGCCGATGCGGTCTACATCGAGCCGATCAACTGGCAGACGGTTGAGAAGATCATCGCCAAGGAACGCCCCGACGCGCTGCTGCCGACGATGGGCGGGCAGACGGCTCTCAACTGCGCGCTGGACCTGGCCGACAACGGCGTACTGGAGAAGTACGGCGTGGAGATGATCGGCGCCAAGCGCGAGGCGATCATGATGGCCGAGGACCGCGAGCTGTTCCGCGTGGCGATGGCCGAAATCGGCCTGGAGTGCCCCAAGGCGGAGGTGGCCAAGACGCTGGAGCAGGCGCTCGACATCCAGACCCGCGTCGGCTACCCGACCATCATCCGTCCCAGCTTCACCCTCGGCGGCAGCGGCGGCGGCATCGCCTACAACCGCGAGGAACTGGTCGAGATCGTCACCCGCGGCCTGGAACTCTCGCCGACCACCGAAGTGCTGGTGGAGGAATCGGTGCTGGGCTGGAAGGAGTTCGAGATGGAGGTCGTCCGCGACACCGCGGACAACTGCATCATCGTGTGTTCCATCGAGAACTTCGATGCGATGGGCGTGCACACCGGCGACTCGATTACCGTCGCCCCGGCGCAGACCCTGACCGACAAGGAATACCAGCGCCTGCGCGATGCCTCGATCGCGGTGCTGCGCAAGATCGGCGTCGATACCGGCGGTTCCAACGTGCAGTTCGGCATCAACGCGCACGACGGGCGCGTGGTGGTGATCGAGATGAACCCGCGCGTGTCGCGTTCCTCGGCACTGGCGTCCAAGGCGACCGGATTCCCGATCGCGAAGATCGCCGCCAAGCTGGCGATCGGCTACACCCTGGACGAACTGAGCAACGACATCACCGGCGGCGCGACGCCTGCGTCGTTTGAGCCGAGCATCGACTACGTCGTCACCAAGATCCCGCGCTTCGCGTTCGAGAAGTTCCCGCAGGCCGACGCGCGCCTGACCACGCAGATGAAGTCGGTCGGCGAGGTGATGGCGATGGGCCGCCCGTTCCAGGAGTCGTTGCAGAAGGCCCTGCGCGGGCTGGAGACCGGCAAGGTCGGCCTGGACCCCACCGGCCTGGATATCGGTGCCGAGGAAGACCTGGTCACGCTGCGCCGCGAGCTCAAGGAGCCCAGTCCGGAGCGCATGTTCTACATCGGCGATGCGTTCCGCGCCGGCATGAGCGTGGAGGAGGTGCATGCGCTGTCGTTCGTCGATCCGTGGTTCCTCGACCAGATCGAGGAGATCATCGCGACCGAGAAGGACATCGCCGATGCCGGCCTTTCGGCGCTCGATGCCAAGCGCATGCGTGCGATCAAGCGCATGGGTTTCTCCGATGCGCGGATCGCGCAACTGACCGACACCGACGAGACCGCGGTGCGCACGCTGCGCCGCGCGTTCGGCGTGCGCCCGGTCTACAAGCGCGTGGATTCGTGTGCGGCCGAGTTCGCCACCGACACCGCCTACCTGTATTCGACCTACGAGGACGAGTGCGAGTCGAACCCGACCGACCGCGACAAGATCATCGTGCTCGGCGGCGGACCGAACCGGATCGGGCAGGGCATCGAGTTCGATTACTGCTGCGTGCACGCCGCGCTCGCGCTGCGCGAGGATGGCTACGAGACCATCATGATCAACTGCAACCCGGAGACCGTGTCGACCGACTACGACACCTCCGACCGGTTGTATTTCGAGCCGCTGACGCTGGAGGACGTGCTGGAGATCTGCGACCTGGAGAAGCCCAAGGGCGTGATCGTGCAGTACGGCGGCCAGACCCCGCTGAAGCTGGCGCAGGCGCTGGAAGCCAACGGCGTGCCGATCATCGGCACCAGCCCCGACAGCATCGACCTGGCCGAGGATCGCGAGCGCTTCCAGCAGCTGGTGCAGAAGCTCGGGCTGGCGCAGCCGATCAACCGCACCGCGCGCAACCCGGAGGAGGCGCTGCGGCTGGCGTCGGAGATCGGCTATCCGATGGTCGTGCGCCCCAGCTACGTGCTCGGTGGCCGCGCGATGGAGATCGTCTATTCCGATGCCGACCTCACGCGCTACATCCGCGATGCGGTGAAGGTGTCCAACGACTCTCCGGTGCTGCTGGACCGCTTCCTGGACAACGCGGTCGAGGTCGACATCGACATCATCGCCGACCGCGAGGGCAACGTGCTGATCGGCGGGGTGATGGAGCACATCGAGGAAGCCGGGGTGCACTCGGGCGACTCCTCGTGCTCGCTGCCG
>DATHRJ010000017.1:0-3329 GCA_035465455.1 Lysobacter sp. | reverse complement strand
CCAACCCGTCGCTGTCTCCGGTTTGTCCGGTGCCGACCGCCGCCCCGGACGGAGTGTTGAACGCGTAGCCGACTTCCATTCCGGCGACCAGCCGCAGCCCATCCTCGCGCAACGGCCAGGTGGCGGAGACCCGCGCATCGGCGGTCAGGTAGTCCTCGCGCACCGGGCTGGCCAGGCCCTGGCTGGCGAGGCTGGCAGGCATCCAGCTCAGCGACAGCATGCGATGGTCCACCGGGCCCCACGCCTTGGTGTTCTGCAGCCCGGCGAACATCGACACCCGGCTGTCGGAGTCGGAAAAGTCCAGCGGAGCGCGGGCAACGCCGCCACTGCCACGGCGGTGGCGATGCTCGGCGATCAGGTGGCCGCGCCAGTCGCCGGCCACCGGCAGGTCCAGGTGCACGCCGTCGGTCCAGTTGACGTCGATGTTGGGGCTGTCGTTGCGGTCCAGGCCCTTGGACGGCACCCCGGGCAGGGCGAACTGGGTCTGGAAGCGGCCAATGCGCAGCCGCATGCCGTCGCCGGCCGCCGTGTAGCCGAGGTACGCCTCATCCAGGGTGACGTCGCCGAACCCGGTGCCGGTCCGGCTGGGGGCATAGCCACGAAGGTACACATTGCTGCCGTCCTGCTCGCTGCTGAAGCGGCCGGCGACCCGGGTGCGGAATTTCCATCGCTCGTTGAAGGCGCGCTCGACCGCAATCCGCAGGCGGGCGTTGAACGCGTCCGCGTCGGATTCGGCGCCGTCGCGAGCGGTGCGCTCGCTGGCGTAGTACCCGCCGCGCAGGTCGCCGCTGAACTTCCATGCGGGCGCCGCCGCGTCCTGCGCGGCTGCCGGTGCGAGCGCCGATGCGACGGCCAACGTGAGCGCGCCGGCCATCGTCAGTCGCAGTGATCGCGGTGGCAGCCGCTTGCGCGGGGCGCTGCTGGGTGGGTCCATGGCAGTTGATCCTGGAGTGGCCGCATCGACGTCGCACGCCGACGTGCGGAGCATAGCGGCAGTGCCGCCACTGGCGATCTGATCGAAATCAAGTGTCCCGCGAACGTGGCCCAAACAAAAGCGGCGGCGATTGCTCGCCGCCGCTCGGTGGTGCCTGTTGCGGGATCAGCGCTGCGACGGAGGCTTGCGCTCGAGGTACTGGCTGGACCAGCGCTTGGCGATGTCGCCGGCGGCCTCGCGACCGCCCAGCCCGAATGCCAGCGCGGTGGCGACCGCGACAGCGCCCAGCACCAGTCCGAACGCGAGGTTGACGATCTCGTCGGCAATGCCCATGGCACGCAGGCCCATGGCGATCACCAGCCCGAGGATCGCGACGCGCGCGATGCGCGCCAGTCCCACCGCGTTGTCGCGGTTCGCGCGTTGGATCGCTTCACCGGCGAGGTTGGCCAGCCAGTAACCGACCACGAAGATCACCAGGCCGAGCAGGATGTCCGCACCGAACGCGATGAACGCCTCCAGCAGGTCGCGCACGCCGCCGAAGCCCAGCAATGCCGCGGCCTCCACGGTGGCGAACAGCATGATGAAGAACAGCGCGATGCGGCCCGCGAGTTCCGACAGCGACAGCCGGATCGGCGTGCTCGACGGATTCGAGGGGCCCGTCGGCGGCAGGTCCGGTTCGCCAGGCTGGCGCGCGATGAACTCGTTGTCCGCCGCCGTGGTCGGCAACTGCCCGCCGGTGGCGGCAAATGCATGGCCCATGCCGACGCGCTCCGGCACGCGGTCGAAGCCGAGGTTGGCCAGCAGGCGCGTGACCAGTTCGGCGACGAAGCGGCCGAGGAACCACGCGATCAGCAGGATCGCCGCGGCGGCGAGCACGTTCGGGATCGCCTGCAGGAACACGTCGAGCATGCGCGTCAGCGGTCCGGAAATCGCCTCGATGCGCAGCGCGTCCAGCGCCGCGATCAGGGTCGGCACGATCACCAGGATGAAGGCCAGGGTGCCGCCGAGTTGCGACAGCTTGAGCCCGCGGGTCTGCTCGTTATCCTGGCTGAAGCGGTCCACGCCGGTGGCGGCCAGCAGGTTGGTGACCAGACCGCGCACCGCCTTGGCGATGATCCAGCCGACCACGCCGATCAGGACCGCGGCGAAAATGTTCGGCAGCATGTTCAGCAGGGTCGCGGTCATGTCCGAAAGCGGCGTCATGAGTCCTTCGATCTGCAGCGCACCGACGATCGCCGGCAGGAACAGCAGCAACACCAGCCAATAGGCGACGTTGCCCATGGTCTGCGACAGCGGCTGCATCTCCGCGTCCTTCGACAGGCGCTCGTCGAGCTTGGTGGCGCCCAGCGCCTTGTTGACCACCGTGCGCACCAGGGTCGCGAGCAGCCAGGCCAGCACTGCCAGCGCCGCGGCGACCAGCAGGCGCGGCAGGTACAGCATCACCGTGGCGGCCAGTTCGGACAGCGGATTGGACAGGCCTTCCACCCGGAGCACGCTGAACATCCCGATCACCGCCAGCAGCAGGATCGACCAGAACACCACCCGGCCCGCGATGCGCTCGAAGTTCATGCTCGAATGGGTTTGCGCGTTCAGGCGCTCGTTGGTCCGCAACGCTGCCAGCCCCTTGCGCGTGGCGGCCGAGGCGATCAGCGCGATCAGCCAACCGATCAGCAGGATCGCCAGCGCGCCCAGGATGCTGGGCAGGTACACGCCCAGCGAATTTTGCAGCGAATACTGCCAAGTGACAGGTTGCATACCCGATCTCCCTTCCGAGTGGCGCCAAGCCGAAGCGCGGCCGTGAGCGTTGAATGGTTGCCGATGAACGGCACCCGCCTACCTTGCAGAACCCAAGGTGAACGCGGCGTGGGCGCGCCGGCGCGGCGCATTCATGCGATACCCGGACGTTGACCGTCCACGACGTCCCGTCCATCGGGACATGCCGCGGGCCAGTCAAAAAAAATGGCGGCCATTGGCCGCCATTTTCATGGTGCGAAACGTCCGGTCACCGTGGCCGGACTGGCGGTGGGCACATCTACAGCAACGGGACCATCAGCAGCGCCACGATGTTGATGATCTTGATCAGCGGATTGATCGCCGGTCCCGCGGTGTCCTTGTATGGATCGCCGACGGTGTCGCCGGTGACCGCGGCCTTGTGGGCCTCGCTGCCCTTGCCGCCGTGGTGGCCGTCCTCGATGTACTTCTTGGCGTTGTCCCACGCGCCACCGCCGGTGGTCATCGAAATCGCCACGAACAGGCCGGTGACGATGGTGCCGATGAGCAGTCCGCCGAGTGCATTGATGCCGGCGCCTGGTCCCATCAGCCAGTTCATGCCAAAGGCAACAACGATCGGCATCAGCACCGACAGCAGCGACGGAATCATCATCTCCTTGATGGC
>DATHRJ010000016.1:0-7312 GCA_035465455.1 Lysobacter sp. | reverse complement strand
CACAGCACGCTACCCGGTACCTCGCGCAGCACCGCCAGCGCACGCCCGACGCTGCGGGGGTTGAGCTTGTAGCTGTTGTTGAAACAG
Organism: Lysobacter sp.; assembly: GCA_035465455.1. GTDB lineage: Bacteria > Pseudomonadota > Gammaproteobacteria > Xanthomonadales > Xanthomonadaceae > Lysobacter_K. The sequence goes on along the minus strand of DATHRJ010000016.1, from coordinate 7,225 downwards.
CAGTACACGACCGCGTCGGCCGGCAGCCCGCACGCGGCGCGCGACGGCGCCGGTGGGATCACGCGGGTCGTGTCCGACGGCTGGAAGCAGCGCGGCAGCCACGCCAGCGCCTCGCTGAAGTGCGCGGCCAGCTCCGGCGGCACGACGAAGCGATCCGCGAGCACGTAATCGATCCACGGCGCGCCCGAGGTGCCGGGGTAGGCCAGCCAGTTCACCTGGACCGGCGCCGGGCGCATCGCGAGCACCTGGGGCGCGCCGCCGCCGCCCCAGCCCCTCAGGTCGAACAGCCCCTCGATCCCGGCAGCGCGGATGCCCGCGGCGACCTGCGCGTGCGACTGGCGCGAGCTGTCGTGCAGCGCCCCGGCGGCCTGGAGCCGCTTGCGGATCGGGCTGCCGTCGTCGCCATTGAGCGCGAACAGGTGAACCTCGATGCCGTCGCGGGTGCGCAGCGATTCGAACAGGGCGACGGTCAGCAGTCCGGTCGGGTGCGCGCCGAAACCGTTGGACAGAAACCCGACGCGCACTGCTGCGTCCGCTGGCAGCGGCTGTGGCGCGGGCAACGGCCGCACGTCGCGGGCAATCTGCGCCGCGCGCAGCCGCGCGCATTGCAACTGCTCGGCCGCGCTCGCGTCCTCGCTGAGGAAGGCGAACGGTTCGACCGCGGCCTGCCCGCGCCGCACCGCATCGCGCACCTGCGCCGACAACGCATCCAGATCCCGCCAATCGCACAACTTGCGGCGCCAGGCCAGCAGGTAGGCAGCCAGCTGCGGCTCCTGCGGCGCCAGTGCGTATGCGCGCGCATAGGCATCGGCCGCGGCCTCGGCTTCGCCGGCGTCCTCGAGCGCGTGGCCAAGCCACACCGCGATGCCCGGATGCGCGGGCGCACCTTGGGACGCGGCGCGAAGGCTGGCCACGGCGTCGCCGCGGCGGCCCTGCATCGATTGCGCACGACCCAACCGCGCCAGGGCTTCGGGATGCCCCGGGTGCAGGGCGAGAGCGCGGCGCGCGGCAGCCTCGCCGGCACTGGCGTCGCCGGCATCCAGTTCCGCCTCGGACAGCACGATCCACGCCAGCGCGTTCCCGGGCTCGCGCGCGACGTGGCGCCGGGCCTGGGTCAGCGGATCGGTGGTGGGCACGGTGCTCACTCGCTGCGGGCAGCCAATGACAGCCCGTACCACTGGCTGTCGTCCTCCTCCCAGCCCGCGCCGCGGTAGAGCGCGCGTGCGGCGGTGTTGTCGGGCGCGGTCTCCAGCACGATGCGGGCGGCGCCGTCGGCTCGCGCGAACTGCGCGGCTGCATCGAGCAGGCTGCGGGCGACACCGCCGCGACGAGCCTCGGCCGCGACATACAGGTCATTGAGCACCCAGATCCGCGCGGCGCGCACCGAGGAGAACATCGGGAACAACTGGGTGAAGCCGACCGCGATGCCATTGCGCTCGGCCAGCAGCAGCACCGACTCGTCGCGCGCGATCCTGTCGTGCAGGAACCCGCGCGCAAGCGCCGGATCGCCCGGCTGCGAGTAGAACTGCCGGTAGGCGTCGAACATCGGCGCGACCGCATCGATGTCGCGCACACCCGCGCGGCGAACCTCGACGCTCACGTGCCCTCCGTCAACCGCGCCAGTTCGTCGGCCTGATGCTCCTGCTGCAGGCGCGCGACCAGGTCGTCGAGCGCGCCGGTGAGCACGTTGGGCAGGTCGTACAGGGTGAGCCCCTCGACACGGTGGTCGGTGATGCGCCCCTGCGGGTAGTTGTAGGTGCGGATCCGCTGGCTGCGGTCGCCGCTGCCAACCTGCAGCTTGCGCGTCTCCGCCTGCAACGCCGCGGCCTTGGCGATCTGCGCATCCAGCAGCATCGCCTTGAGCCGCTTCATCGCCTTGTCGCGGTTGGCGTGCTGGCTGCGTTCGGTCTGGCTCTCCACGACCACGCCGCTGGGCAGGTGGGTGATCCGGATCGCCGAGTCGGTCTTGTTGACGTGCTGGCCGCCGGCGCCCGAGGAGCGGAACGTGTCGACGCGCAGGTCGGCGGCGTTGATCTCGATCGGCTCGCCTTCGGCTTCCACCGGGATGATCGCCACCGTCGCGGCCGAGGTGTGGATGCGGCCCTGCGACTCGGTCTCCGGCACGCGCTGCACGCGGTGGGTGCCGGACTCGAACTTGAGCCGGGAATAGGCGCCGCGACCTTCGATCCTGGCGATCACTTCCTTGTAGCCTCCGTGCTCGCCGGGGCTTGCCGACTCGACTTCCACCTTCCAGCCCTGGCGCTCGGCGTAGCGCGCGTACATGCGGAACAGGTCGCCGGCGAAGATCGCCGCCTCGTCGCCGCCGGTGCCGGCGCGCACCTCCAGGTAGATGTCGGCCTCGTCGCGCGGATCTTTCGGGATCAGGTGCGCGAGCAACTGCGCATCGAGTTGCTGCAGCCGCGCCTGCGCGCTGGCGATCTCCTCCTCCGCCAGTTCGCGCATTTCGGGGTCGCCGCGCATCGTCTCGGCCGCAGCCAGGTCATGCCTGGCCGCGGCTTCATCGGCGAGGGCGTGGGCGACCGGCTCCAGTTGCGAAAACTCGCGCGACAGCTTGCGGAAGCGGTCGGCATCGGCGATCACGCCCGGATCCGACAGCAGGCGCTCGATCTCCTCGCGCCGCTCGGCAAGTGCTTCCAGCTTACGGCGCAGGGTAGGGGTCATGGATTGAAGCCGGGAATTGGAGGGGATGAAGCGGGAATGGGAAACCGGGGGTGGCGATGCGGCGGAAAATTGTCGATGTGAAAGAAGTTCGACGCGGGGGCTGACAAGGCAGGAAAAACCCTCCGGGCACCACGCTCAACGGCAAGCGCCGCGGGAACTGCTACCCCATTCCCTATTCCCCATTCCCGCTCTTGCCGTCGGAAAACAGCTGATCCGCTGCCCGCCCCAGCTCTGCGTTACCGCGCAGCGCCGCCTCGCGCAGCGCGATGGTCGGCGCGTGCAGCAGCCGGTTGGTCAGGGTGTGGGCGAGGTAATGCAGCACTTCATCGGGGTGCTCGCCGGCCGCAAGCTGCAGCCGGGCCTTGGCCAGCACTTCGGCACGCGCGATCTCGCCGTGCGCGCGCAATCGCTTCAGCGAATCGGTGCGGGTACTGGCGGCAGAGGTCTCGACGAATCTTGCGACCTGCAGCTCGACGATCGCCTCGGCCTCGATCGCCGCCTCGCGGCGGCTGCGTCGGTTGTCCTCGATGGCCCGCTCAAGGTCGTCGACGGTGTACAGGAACACGTCGCGCAGCTCGGCCACGTCACTGGCGATGTCGCGCGGCACCGCGAGGTCCAGCAGCAGCATCGGCCGGTACCGGCGCGCCGCCAATGCGGCTGCGACCTGCGTCTTGTGCAGGATCGGATCGCGGCTGGCGGTCGCCGAAAACACGATGTCGGCCTCGCTCAGGTGCCGGTCGAGTTCCGACAGCGGCAGCGCGACGCCGCCATGGCGTGTCGCCAGCTCCTGTGCATGGGCCAGGGTGCGGTTGGCGACCAGCAGGCGCTTGGCCTTGGCCTGCACCAGGTGGCGCGCGGCAAGCTCGATGGTTTCGCCGGCGCCGATCAGCAGCACCGTCGAGTCGTCCAGGCGGGCGAACGATTCCTGCGCCAGCCGCACCGCCGCCGACGCCACCGAGACCGGGTTGGCGCCGATGCGGGTGTCGGTGCGCGCGCGCTTGGCGGTGGTGAACGCATGCTGGAACAGGCGGTCGAGCTGGCTGCCGAGGCTGCCGGCCACGCGCGCGGTGGCCCAGGCTTCCTTCACCTGGCCGAGGATCTGCGGCTCGCCCAGCACCATCGAATCCAGTCCCGTCGCGACGCGGAACAGATGGCGGACGGCATCGGTGTTGGCGTGGCGGTACAGGTACGCGTGCAGGTCGCTGGCGTCGTGCGGGTGCGTGGCCAGCCACTCGCCGAGCGCGCGACCCTCGTCATCGGTCACCGCATACAGTTCGGTGCGGTTGCAGGTCGACAGCAGCGCGACCTCACTGACCTGCGGCAGCGCCCGCAATGCCGCCAGCGCGGCGGGCACGGTCTCGGCGGAAAATGCCACGCGCTCGCGCAGGCTGACCGGCGCGGTCTGATGGTTGATGCCGAGGACGCACAATGTCATTGCCGTGGACAACCTGGTTCAGTGTTCAGTGCAGCGCGTTCAGCTGCTTGCGATAAGCTGCGAAAGCTGAAGGCCGACATTCTACCGGCCCGGTCGAAACCGATGCCCGCAGCTACCAACGCATTCATTTTACGTCCTGCCCTGGCCCTGCTGGCGCTGGGGCTGGCCGCCGCCCCGGCGGTGCACGCGCAACCGCCTGGCACGTCGGCGCCCGCGTCCGCGGCCGACGCCACCACGCGCGCGCTGGAACCGCTGATGGTCGCCGAGTTCGCGCTGCAGGCCGGACGTCTGGAGGAGGCTGCGCGCGCCTATCTCGAAGCCGCTCAAGCGGCGCGCGATGCGGCGCTGGCGCAACGCGCCACCCAGGTCGCGCTGCTGGCCAAGGACGACGTGCGCACCGCCTTGGCGCTGGAATTGTGGCGCGAGTTGGGTGGCAGCGGCGATTCGCTGCTGGCGGCCGAGGCGGTGCTGGCACTGCGACGCGACAACGAGCGCGGCGCCCGCGAGCGCCTGGCCGAGTTGTTGCGGTCGCCCGACGAGGGCTGGCGCCAGGCGCTGGGCGTGCTCCTCGCCGGCGCAAGCGACCCCGAGCAGGCCGGCCGGGTGCTCGAGGCACTGGTGGATGGTGGGCAGATCCCGCAGAACCTGCAGGCCTGGCTCGCCTTCGGCGGGCTGGCCCAGCGCCTGGACCGGCCGCAACTGGCCGAGCGCATCGTCGCCGAGGTCGTCGAGCGCTTCCCCGGCGAGCCGCGCGTTGCGTTGCTGCGCGCAAGCCAGCTGCGCGAGGCGGGCAAGACCGACGAGGCGCGCAAGGTGCTGGAATCGGTCGCGGCCCAGGGCAGTGGCGATGCCGACCTGCGCCTGTCGATCGCGGCCGAATACGATGCGCTCGGCGATTTCGCCGCCGCGGCGGCGGCACTTGCCCAAGGCCCGCAGGACGAACAGACCTACGGCCTGCGCGCGTCGCTGCTGGCGCGCAGCGAGGACAAGACGGCGCTGCTTGCGCTGTACCGGGAGCTCGGCCGCGACGCGGCCAAGCCCGACCCGCAGCGGCGCCTGCTGCTGGGGCAGATGGCCGAGTTCCTCGACCGCTTCGACGAGGCGCTGACCTGGTACCGCGGCGTTCCCGGCGGACCGCAGCGCTGGCTCGCGCAGCTGCGCAGCGCCAACGTGCTGAACGAACTCGAGCGCAGCGACGAGGCCTTCGCGCTGCTGCGCGGGATGCAGGCCGATGCCGCCGCGCCGGAGGAGGCGCGCCGCGACGCCTACGTGCTGGAGGCCGGCCTGCACGAGAAGGCCGCGGACACTGCGGCTGAGCTGGATGCGTTCGCACGCGGTCTCGCGGCGTTTCCGGACGATCCTGAGCTGCTGTACGCCCGCGCGCTGAGCTGGGAGCGTCGCGACGACATCGCGCGCGCCGAGGCCGACTTCCGCAAGATCCTGGTGGCCGAGCCGGACAGCGTGGCCGCGCTCAATGCCCTGGGCTACACCCTCGCCGACCGCACCACGCGCTACCAGGAGGCGCTGGAGCTGATCAACCGCGCGCGCGCCGCCGAACCCGACAACGCCGCGATCATCGACAGCTACGGCTGGGTGCTCTACCGGCTGGGCCGCAACGACGAAGCCCTGACCGAACTGCGGCGCGCATTCGCGCTGCAGAAGGACGCCGAGATCGCCGCACATCTGGGCGAGGTCCTGTGGGTGCTCGGCAAGCGCGACGAGGCGCGACGGTATTTCCAGGAAGCGCGCAAGCTCGATCCCGAGAACCGGGCACTGCAGCGCGCCCTGGAAAAGCTCGGGCTCCCGTCCGGGGGTGAAGCGTGAAGCTGCGCGCGTTTGCTCTGGCCCTGCTCGTGCCGGTGCTGCTGGCGGCCTGCGTCGCCCGCCCGGTGCGGCCGAGCCTGCCGCCGGGGCAGGTCGCCGCCGCCGAGTTGCGCCAGGGCGCACGCGAGCAGCGCCTGCGCCAGCAGCCCGCGTGGTCGCTGGTCGGGAGGATCGCCGTGTCCACCGACGGCAACGGCGGCAGCGGCCGGATCGAATGGCGCCAGGACGGGCCCGGATTCCAGGTCGCGTTGAGTGCGCCGGTGACCCGCCAGAGTTGGCGACTGAGCGGCGACGCCACGCAGGCGCGTCTGGAAGGGCTGGAAGGTGGCGCTCGCGAAGGATCCGATCCTCGGCAGTTGCTGGTCGAGGCGACCGGCTGGGATATTCCCGTGGTCGCATTGGCCGACTGGGTGCGCGGCTTGCGCAGCTCGAAGCTGGAGCCGGCCCTGATCGTGTATGGCGCCGACGGCCGTCCAGCGCAGATCGTGCAGGGCGGCTGGCAAGTCGATTACGTGTGGCCCGACGCCAGTTCCGTCGGCGATGGCGAGGTGATGCCGACGCGGGTGGATGCGCAGCAGGGTGGGGCCCGGGTGCGCCTGCTCGTCGACCAGTGGCGTGGGGACGGGTCGGGCGCATGAACGCCCACCAGGGCGCCGCGGGCTGGTCGTCGTGGCCCGCGCCGGCAAAACTGAACCTGTTCCTGCGCATCACCGGCCGCCGCGCCGACGGCTTCCATCTGCTGCAGACTGTTTTCCGGCTGCTCGACTGGGGCGACACGATCCGGCTGCGGGTGCGCGACGACGGCCGGATCCGCCGCCATGGCGAGTCGGCGGCGGGCGTGTCGGAAACCGATGACCTCGCTGTCCGGGCGGCAGATCTTCTGCAAAAAGCAACAAAAACCCCGATTGGGGCCGACATCATCGTCGAAAAACGCATTCCGCAAGGCGGTGGCTTTGGTGGCGGCTCGTCCGACGCGGCGACCGTGCTGGTCGCCCTCGATGCCTTGTGGGGCACCGGCCTGGGGATCGCGCGACTTGCCGAACTGGGCCTGCAACTGGGTGCGGACGTGCCGGTGTTCGTACACGGACGCAACGCCTGGGCCGAGGGGGTCGGCGAGTCGCTGGTGCCGGTCGACCTGCCGCCGGCCTGGTACGTGCTGGTCGATCCCGGCGTGCCCGCGCCCACCGCCGCGCTTTATCGCACGCCCGAATTGACGCGTGATGCCGCGCCCGCGACAATGGTCGACTTCGTTTCGGGCGTGCCGCTCGGGAACGCGTTCGAGCC
>DATHRJ010000015.1:0-3847 GCA_035465455.1 Lysobacter sp. | reverse complement strand
GCGCGGGCGCAGGCGCAGCGTTTCACCGCGCGTGTGAGCGCAGCGGCAGGCAAGCGTTACGGCCGCGTATGCGCCGCGCGAAGCTCAGGACTTGAGCTTGTAGCCGGTGCGGAAGATCCACCACACCACCGTCAGGCACAGCAGCAGGAAGCCGAGGATCGCGCCGATGCTGACCGCGACGTTGACGTCGGAAATGCCGTAGAAGCTCCAGCGCATGCCGCTGATCAGGTAGACCACGGGGTTGAACAGCGTGACCGTCTGCCACGCCGGCGGCAGCATCGAGATCGAATAGAACGCCCCGCCCAGGAACGTCAGCGGGGTGACCACCATCAACGGGATCACCTGCAGCTTCTGGAAGCTGTCGGCCCACAGCCCGATGATGAAACCGAACAGGCTGAAGGTCAGCGCGGTCAGCACCAGGAAACCCAGCATCCACGCCGGGTGGGCGATCTCGTACGGCACGAACACGCGTGCGGTCAGCAGGATCAGCGCCCCCAGCACCAGCGACTTGGTCGCCGCCGCGCCGACGTAGCCCAGCACGATCTCCATTGGTGACACCGGCGCCGAGAGCAGTTCGTAGATCGTGCCCGACCACTTGGGCATGTAGATGCCGAACGAGGCGTTGGAGATGCTCTCGTTGAGCAGCAGCAGCATCACCAGGCCGGGGATGATGAAGGCGCCGTAGCTCACGCCCTCGATGTCGCCCATGCGCGAGCCGATCGCCGCGCCGAAGACGATGAAGTACAGCGAGGTGGTGAGCACCGGGGCGACGATGCTTTCGGCCAGGGTTCGGATCGTGCGCGCCATCTCGAAACGGTAGATCGCGGCGATGCCGTGGGTGTTGATCGAGAAGCTCATGCGCGCGCCCCCGGGCCCGGCGACTTCGCTCCGCTGGAACGCACCAGGTTCACGAAGATCTCCTCCAGCGAACTCTCGCTGGAATGCAGGTCCTTGAAGTCGATGCCGTGCTCGTTGAGGCGGCGCAGCAGCGCGGCGATGCCGGTGCGTTCGCCCTGCGCGTCGAAGGTGTAGACCAGCGCGTTGCCGTCGTCGGTCAGTTCCAGCGGCAGCCCGGACAGGGCCTCGGGCATCGCCGCCAGCGGCTCCTGCAGGTGCAGGGTCAGCTGCTTCTTGCCGAGCTTGCGCATCAGCACGTGCTTGTCCTCCACCACGATCAGCTCACCGTTGCTGATCACCCCGATGCGGTCGGCCATCTCCTGCGCCTCCTCGATGTAGTGCGTGGTCAGGATGATCGTGACTCCGCTGTCGCGCAGCTCGCGCACCATCTGCCACATGTCGCGGCGCAGCTCGACGTCGACCCCGGCGGAGGGCTCGTCCAGGAACAGGATCGTCGGTTCGTGCGCGAGCGCCTTGGCGATCAGCACGCGGCGCTTCATGCCGCCCGACAACGCCATGATGCGGCTGTTGCGCTTGTCCCACAGCGACAGGTCGCGCAGCACCTTCTCGATGTGCGCGGGGTTGCGCGGCTTGCCGAACAGCCCGCGGCTGAAGCTGACCGTCGCCCACACCGTCTCGAACGCGTCGGTGGACAGCTCCTGCGGTACCAGACCGATCATCGCGCGCGCGGCGCGGAACTCGCGCACGGTGTCGTGGCCGTCGGCGAGCACGGTGCCGCTGCTGGCGGTGACGATGCCGCAGATGATGCTGATCAGCGTGGTCTTGCCGGCGCCGTTGGGGCCGAGCAGGGCGAAGATCTCGCCGCGACGGATATCCAGGTCGATGCGCTTGAGCGCAACCTGGCCGGAAGCGTAGGTCTTGGTGAGGTTGCGGACCGAGATGGCCGGTTGCACGCGGGATTCCTGTGGTGGCCGGCGATGCCGGCCGTGTGCTGATCGTAGCCGGAGCGGCGTCGCGATGCCGATTGCCTGCCTGGCGGTGGGGCGAAGTGCTGCATCGCCATTGCGCCGGGGTCACACCGGGACGGGGTCGGCGCGACACGGCCAATCGCGTGCGCAGCCGTGGGCGCCAAGCCGTGGTCCATGCCGGATACCAGCAGCGGCCATCGTTGTGGCCGCAATGCTGCCTGTCCAGCGTTTGCCCGATCGCGCGATGGATTCTTCCGTCTTCCCGTCTTCCCGTCTTCCCGTCTTCCGGGAGTGCGTGCTTTCCCAGCAGGTCCGCCGGTCTGGCACTGGATTTGCGTGGGGCGTTTCGTGTGTTCGTCCTGTTGCAGCTCGCCGCGGAGGCGAAGAAAATCGCGCCGCAGGGGGACGCCACCAACTGGAGTTCGTTGCATGAAAACCGCCTCTCACCTCACCCTGCTCGCCGCTGCCGTCGTGCTCGCCACTGCCTGCACCGGCTCGCGGGACGAACCTGCCGCTGCTGCGCAGACTTCCTCGCCGCCAGAAGCGGTGTTCGGCGCCAACCTGCTGGAGGGCCTGGGCGACCACCATTTCCCGATCACCACGCGCAATCCCGAGGCGCAGCGCTGGTTCGACCAGGGCCTGATGCTCACCTACGGCTTCAACCACGACGCCGCCGAGCGCTCGTTCCTGCGGGCGACGCAGCTCGATCCCCAATGCGCGATGTGCTGGTGGGGCGCCGCGCTGGTGCTGGGACCGCACGTCAACGCCGGCATGGACCCGGAGAACAACGCCAGTGCATGGTCGCGCCTGCAGAAGGCGCGCGCGCTGGCCGCCAATGCGAGTCCGCGCGAGCAGGCTTTCATCGAGGCGTTGTCGGCTCGCTATGCCCAGGACCCGCCCGCGGATCGCCGCCCGCTCGACGAGGCCTACGCCGAGGCGACCGCGCAACTGGTCGCGCGGCGCCCCGATGACCTCGACGCGGCGACATTCCATGCCGAGGCGCTGATGGACCTGCAGCCGTGGGCCTATTACGACGAACAGCGCCGGCCGATCGGCAATACCGCCCAGATCGTCTCGGTGCTCGAGTCGGTGATGCAGCGCGACCCGAACCATGCCGGCGCGCTGCACCTGTACGTGCATGCGGTCGAGGCCTCGGACGACCCGCAGCGCGGCGTGGCCGCGGCCGACCGGCTGCGCACGCTGATCCCGGGCTCCGGACACCTGGTGCACATGCCCGCGCACATCTACGCGCGCGTCGGCCGCTGGCACGACGCGGTGATCGCCAACGAGCGCGCGATCGAGGCCGACGACGCCTACCTCGCGGTATGCCGCGGCAACACCAAGGGCATCTATCCGCTCGGCTACGTGCCGCACAACCATCACTTCCTGTGGTTCGCCGCGAGCATGGAGGGCAACAGCGAGACCGCGCGCAAGGCCGCGCTGGAGACCGCCAAGCGCACCGACCTGCCCGAGCTCATGCGCAAGCCGGGCTTCGAGGGACTGCAGCACTACTGGATGTCGCCTTGGTTCGACCGGGTCCGCTTCGGTCGCTGGGACGAGATCGCCGCGCTGCCCAATCCCGCGCCCGACCTGAAGTACGTGACCGCGATCTGGCACTACGCCCAGGGCGCCGCCGCCGCGCGGACGCAACGCGCCGAGGATGCCGAACGCCATCTCGCCGCGCTTCGCGCACTTGCCGCCGACCCGGCGCTGGACAAGATGACGATGTGGGACCGCTACCCGCTGACGCATGCGGCCAACATCGCCGAGCGCAGCCTGACGGCGGAGATTGCCAGCGCCAAGGGCGACCGCGAGGCGGCGATCGCCGCGCTGCGCGAGGCCGCCGCGATCGAGGACCGGATCCCGTACGACGAACCGCCGGGCTGGCACGCGCCCGTGCGCCATTCGCTCGGCGCGATGCTGCTCGATGCCGGGCGCGCGACCGAGGCCGAGGCGGTGTACCGCGAGGAACTCGCACGCAATCCGGACAACGGCTGGTCGCTGCATGGGCTCGCGCTGAG
>DATHRJ010000014.1:0-12785 GCA_035465455.1 Lysobacter sp. | reverse complement strand
AGGTCGCGTTCCTGCCGCTGGACGACGAGCGCCTGTCGCGATCGCTCGACGAGGTGATCGCGCGCCGCATCGCGTTCCTCACCGGTTACCAGAACGCCGCCTACGCCGAGCGCTACCGCTTCTTCGTCGGCAAGGTGCGCGAGGTCGAAGCGCAGCGCGCGCCCGGCAGCACCGACCTCAGCGAGGCGGTCGCGCGCTACGCGTTCAAGCTGATGGCGTACAAGGACGAGTACGAGGTCGCGCGGCTTTATACCAGCGGCGAATTCCAGCGCAAGCTCGCCCAGCAGTACGAGGGCGACTACAAGCTGCGCTTCCACCTCGCCCCGCCGCTGTTCGCGAAGAAGGACGCGCAGGGCCGCCTGATCAAGCAGGAGTTCGGCGGCTGGATGCTGGGCGCGTTCAAGCTGATGGCGAAACTGAAGTTCCTGCGCGGCAGCGCGCTGGACATCTTCGGCTACACCGCCGAGCGCAAGGGCGAGCGCCAGCTGATCGCCGACTACGAGCAGACCATCGCCGGCCTGCTGCCGACGCTGGACGGCGGCAACGTCGACCTCGCCGCGCAGATCGCCTCGGTCCCGGAACACATCCGCGGCTACGGCCACGTCAAGGAAGCGCACCTGCACGACGCCAAGGCGCGCGAGGCCGAGCTGCTGGCGCAGTGGCGCAACCCGCTGCGGATCGTGCAGGCGGCCTGAAGGTCCGCGGCGGACGCACGCGCCGCCGCGCAAACGCAGCAGCCGGCTTGCGCCGGCTGCTGGATAGCACGGGACTACGTCGCGCGCGGCGCTACTTGAGCTTGGCCTCGAACAGCTCGTGGATGCGCCGGTACTCGTCGTACCAGCTGTCGGGATGCACGAAGCCGTGGCGCTCGAGCGGGTAGCTGGCCAGCTCCCAGTCGTCCTTGCGCAGCTCGATCAGCTTCTGCGCGAGCATCACCGAGTCGCGGTAGAACACGTTGTCGTCGATCATGCCGTGCGCGATCAGCAGCCCGTCCTGCAGGCCGTCGGCGTACTCGATCGGCGAGGAGATCCGGTAGGCCTCGGGATCCAGCTGCGGCGTGTTGAGGATGTTGGACGTGTACTCGTGGTTGTACTGCGACCAGTCGGTGACCGGCCGCAGCGCGGCGCCGGCCTTGAACACGCCCGGCTGCTTGAACAGCGCCATGAACGTCATGAAGCCGCCGTAGCTGCCGCCATAGATGCCGGCGCGGTCGCGGTCGCCCTGGCGGTTGGCGACCAGCCAGTCGAGGCCGTCGAGGTAGTCCTCCAGCTCCGGGGTGCCCATGCGCCGGTAGATGTCGGTGCGCCAGTCGCGGCCATAGCCCTCGGACGCGCGGTAGTCCAGGTCGAGCACGATGTAGCCCTGCTGCACCAGCAGGTTGTGGAACATCTGCTCGCGGAAATACGCCGGCCACTTGTCGTGCACGTTCTGCAGGTACCCCGCGCCATGCACGAACATGACGATCGGGTAACGCCGGCCCGGCTCGACGACGGCGGGACCGTAATACTTGCCCCAGATCGGCGCGGCGCCGTGTTTGGACGGCACCTGCACGATCTGCGGCTGGATCCACTGGTGCGCCTTGTACTGCGCGCTGCGGGTGTCGGTCAGCTGCACCACGCCGTCGCCGTTCGCGTTCACCACCGCCAGTTGCGGCGGCAGGTAGCTGTCGGAATGGCGCACCAGCAGCTTGTCGCCGCGCGGCGACAGCGCGAAGTCCTCGACCCCGTCGAGCGCTGTGATCGCGCGCACCTGGCCGCCATCGCGGTCGACCGCGCACCCCTCGTAGTCGCCCGGCCAGTCGCGGTTGCACACGAACAGGAACGTGCGGCCATCCGCGGCCAGCTGCGGCTGCGAGACTTCCCATTGCCCGGAGGTCAGCGCGCGGGTCGCCTCGCCGTCGACGAGGTACAGGTGCGAGTAGCCGCTGTGCTCCGACAGCAGCCACAGCCGGCCTTCGGGCGTCCAGCCGAACTCGTTGAAGCCCCAGTTGATCCACGCCGGATCGGTCAGGCGGTGGCGTGTGTGCAGGGTCGCGTCGTCGAAGTCGACGCTGGCGATCCAGCGGTCCTTGTTGTCGATCGCGCGCACCAGCACCGCGGCGTTGCGGCCATCGCTGCTCCACTGGATCGCCGGGCCGCGGCCATCGCCGTCGGTCTCGATCCGCACCGGGCGGTCGTCCTTCAGCGGATCCTGCGCGGCGGCCCTGCGCAGCACCGCGAGCGGATCGATGCCGATGCCGGGCAGGCGGTCGAACTTCAGTTCGGTGGCCGTGCTCGCGTTTACGTCGATCAGCCACAGCCGGTGCGGCAGCGGCGCATTGCGGCCGACGCGGGTACGCACTTCCTCGAACTCCTCGTAGCCCGACTCGGTGATGTAGCGGGGCATCTTGCCGGCCTGGCCGGCCTCGGCGCCCTTGGCCTGGGTCACCACCAGCATGCGATCGCCCATGGGCGAAAGCGCGCTGTCGACGATCTCGACCTCGTCGCCGAGGTACACCGTGGCCGGGACCCGGGTCGGGTCGTCGCGGCGCTCCTGCGTGTCGTGCTCGCGCAACCCTTCGCGGCGCGCGCGCTCGGTGCGCAGGGTCTCGAACAGCGCCAGCTGACGCTCGCGCAGGTCGTCGGCCTTGGGCGCGGCGACCGGGTCCTTCTCGGCCTTGACCACCGCCACCTGGCCGGCCGCGTTGCCGGCGCGCCACTGGAACCAGTCGTTGCCGGCGCGGAACACCAGGTTGCCGTCGCTGCTCCACTGCGGCCGCGACTCGGCCTGGTCGCTGCGCGTGAGCTGGGTCAGCGCGCCGCTGCGCAGGTCGCGCACGAAGATGTCGCCGTTGCGCACGAAAGCCGTGCGCGTGCGCTGGCTGTCGTACGCCGGGTTGGCCGCGTCGACCTGGACGCGCGCGGCGCCCTCGACCAGCACCGCGCTGCCGCCGTCGATGCGTTGTTCCCAGGTGTCGCGGAACATCGCGCCGGCATGCTTGAGGTTGTACTGCGCGCGCTGGCCGTCCCAGCTCCACCAGGCCTGCTCGACCGGCGGCCCGATCCAGTCGGGGTCGGCCATCGCCTGGGCCAGGGTCAGCGTCGGGGCCGTCGGCGACTGCGCCAGCGCGAGCGGCGCGGCCAGCAGCATCACGAGCGGGAGGGCGAACGGCAGCACGGCAAACCGGGTCAGGCGCATCGGCAAGGAGTCTCGGCGGAAAACCGCGCAAGCCTAGCAGCCGCGCCACGGCGCGGACCGGGCCGTCGGTCATGGCCGGCCATGCCGAGTGTGGCCGTAACCCCGTGTGCACCGCCGCGCCCGGGCCTGCGGCGCCTCGCGTTGGCAATACGGCAAGGCGCGGCGCACACTTTTCGGTGCGGGCCCACCCGTCCGCCGCGGAGATGCCTGCATGGACGTGCTGTTGCTGTCGCGGATCCAGTTCGGCTTCGTGGTCTCGTTCCACATCCTGTTTCCCGCCTTCACCATCGGCCTGGCCAGCTGGCTGGCGTTCCTGGAGTGGCGCTGGCTGCGCACACGCGAGGCGCTGTGGCGCGACCTGTACTTCTTCTGGTTGCGGATCTTCGCCGTCTCGTTCGGCATGGGCGTGGTGTCGGGCATCGTCATGAGCTTCCAGTTCGGCACCAACTGGGCGGTGCTCAGCGAGCGCGCCGGCAACATCCTGGGGCCGCTGCTGGCGTACGAGGTGCTGACCGCGTTCTTCCTGGAGGCGACGTTCCTGGGGGTGATGCTGTTCGGCTGGAAGCGGGTGTCGCACAAGCTGCATTTCTTCGCGACCTGCATGGTCGCGCTGGGCACGCTGATCTCGACGTTCTGGATCATCTCGGCCAACAGCTGGATGCACACCCCGCAGGGCCACGCGATCGTCAACGGCGTGTTCGTGCCCGCCGACTGGTGGGCGATCATCTTCAACCCGTCGTTCCCGTACCGATTGAGCCACATGGTGCTGGCGGCGTTCATCACCACCTGCTTCGTCATCGGCGGGGTCAGCGCCGGCTACCTGCGCCGCGGCGTGCACCTGGACGCGGGCCGGCGGATGCTGAAGCTGGCGATCGCGTTCGCCGCGATCGCGGTGCCGCTGCAGATCCTGGCCGGCGACCTGCACGGGCTGCAGGTCGGCCGGACCCAGCCGACCAAGCTGGCCGCGATCGAGGCGCACTGGACCGCGCACGAGGGGGAAAGCGTGCCGCTGGTGCTGTTCGCGGTGCCCAACCAGGCGCAGGAACGCAACGACTACGAGGTCGCGGTGCCGGTCCTGGGCAGCCTGCTGCTGACCCACTCGGTCGACGGCCAGATCCAGCCGCTGGATGCGGTGCCCGCCAGCGAGCGGCCGCCGGTGGCGGTGGTGTTCTACGCGTTCCGGATCATGGTCGGACTCGGGTTTGCGATGCTGCTGGTGGTGATCGCCTCGCTGTGGGCATGGCGGCGCAAGCACCTGTTCGACCCGGCCTCGCGGTTCGCACGCTGGGTGCTGGGTGGCTGGCGGGCGATGACGTTCTCGGGTTTCGTGGCGCTGCTGGCCGGCTGGTTCGTGGTCGAGGTCGGCCGCCAGCCCTACGTGGTCTACGGCCTGCTGCGCACCAGCGAGGCGATCAGCCCGAACATCCAGGCCGCCGCGGTGCTGGGTTCGCTGGTCACGTTCTTCGTCGCCTATGCGATCGTGTTCGGCGCCGGCGGCTGGTACCTGCTGAAGCTGGTGCGCCGCGGGCCGCTGGCGGAGGAGCCCCCGCCCGAAACCCGCGAGGGCGAGAAGACCCCACGGCGGCCGCTGTCGGTCGGCAACCGCCCGCTGGACGAGGTCGCACCGGAGGCGCCGCGATGAACTGGGATGCGATCGATCTGCCACTGGTGCTGCCGGTGATCTGGTTCGGGGTGATCGGGTTCGGCGTGCTGATGTACGTGCTGCTGGACGGCTTCGTGCTGGGGCTGGGGATCCTGGCGCCGTTCGCCGAGGACGAGGCGCAACTGGACCTGATGATGAACACCGCCGCGCCGATCTGGGACGGCAACGAGACCTGGCTGGTACTGGGCGGCGCCGGCCTGCTGGCGGCGTTTCCCAAGGCTTACGCGGTGGTGCTGTCGGCGCTGTACCTGCCGGTGCTGCTGATGCTGATCGCGCTGATCTTCCGCGGCGTCGCGTTCGAGTTCCGCTTCAAGGCGGTGCGCGGGAAACGGGCGTGGGGGGCGGCGTTCGCGCTGGGTTCGATGCTGGCCGCGTTCTCCCAGGGGGTGATCCTGGGCGCGCTGGTGGAGGGCATGCCGCTGGAAGGCGGCCATTACCTGGGCGGGATCCTCGGCTGGTTCAGCCCGTTCTCGATGCTGACCGGCATCGCGGTGATGTTCGGCTATGCGTTGCTCGGCAGCACCTGGCTGGTGCTCAAGACCGAAGGGCGCATGCAACTGGTCGCGCGCACCCTGACCCGGCCGCTGGTGCTGGTGGTGGTCGCATTCATGGGCCTGGTCAGCGCGTGGCTGCCGTTCCTGGACTCGCGGATCATGGCGCGCTGGTTCGAGGGCGGGAATTTCTGGTGGCTGGCGCCGGTGCCGCTGCTCGCGCTTGCGAACGCGTTCTGGCTGTGGCGTTCGGTGATGCGCGAGGGTCGCGACACCGCGCCGTTCGTGCTGACGCTGTGCTTCTTCGCGCTGGGCTTCGCCGGGCTCGTGCTCGGCATCTGGCCCAACATCGTGCCGCCGTCGCTGAGCATCTGGGACGCCGCGTCGCCGCCGTCGTCGCAAGGCTTCGTGCTGGCCGGGCTGGTGGTGCTGCTGCCGGCGATCCTCGGCTACACGTGGTGGTCGTACAGCGTGTTCAGGGGCAAGATCGCGGCCGACGCCGGCTACCACTGACGACGCGGATCCGATGGGATGGCGTCGCTGCCACAAGCGAGCGCGCTGGGGGCTGAATGTCGCGGTGCGCGCGGGCCGGTGCGGCGGGTATGCTGTTGCGGCGTCCTGCTGCGCAATCCCCCGGCCAGCCCGCTTCGACCGAATTCCCGCATGCAAGCCTACGTCTACAAGAGTTCCCGCAAGGACGACACCTACGTGTTCCTCGCCGCGCGCGACGATTTTTCACGCGTGCCCGAAGCGGTCCGGCTGCCGCTGGGCACGCTGCAGTTCGTGCTCGAACTGACACTGACGCCGGAACGCAAGCTGGCGCGCGCGGACGCCGCGGTGGTTCGCGAAAACCTCGCGCTGCGTGGCTTCCACCTGCAACTGCCGCCGCCGAACCTGCTCGACCCGATGACCAGCGACCACGGCACCGATGCCTGACCCCGCGACCGCGACCGCACGCTGGCAGTCGGCGGCGCTGGTGGCCGGCGGCATGGCGCTGGCGGCGCTGGCCGGAACCGGGGCGCTCGCGGCCGCGTTTTTCGGGACGCTCGCGCAACCGCTGCTGGCGCTGGGCATGCGCCACCTGCGCGGCCGCGAATCGATCGACGCCGCGCTGCTGCGCCGCGAACTGCCGCCGCTGCTGTTGGCCTGGGCCCTGGTGGTCGCCGGTTTCGCCGCGCTGGTCGCATGGCCGCTGTCGGCGCTGCTGCAAAGCGGCTCGCTGGCGACCACGCTGGCGCTGAGTACGGCCGTCAGCCTGGTGCTGCTCGGGCTGTGGCGCCAGTGGCCGCTGTGGCACGCGCTGGAGCGCGATGGCGGCAGCCTGCCGGCGCTGTGGCGCGAACTGGATGAACTCGAGCGCGGCGCCTGGCGTGGTCTCGGCGTGGCGTTGGCGGTGGCGGCGCTGGCAGCGGCGGTGTTGCTGCTGGCCTGGCCGGGGCTGCTGGACGGTTCCACGCGCTGGCTGCTGGCGGCCGGCTTCGCGCTCGTCGCGCCGCTGCTGCATTGGGGGCTGCAGCGCATCGCGCCGGCCGATGCACTGATGTACCTGGGCGATGGCGCGGTGGACGACGCGCCGGCGGCCGAGGCAGACGCCATCGCGGCCGGCGAGCCGCTGGAGCCGGCGCTGTTTGCGGCCGCGCGCGCCGGCCGGGTCGAGCGCGCGCTCGAGCTGCTCGACGCGGGCGCCGACCTGCACGCCATGCCGCCGCCGGGCGATCGCGACCAGCGTGATCTGGCGGTGCTGGCCGCAGTGCTGCCGGACCTGCGCCTGCTGCGGACCCTGATCGCGCGCGGGGTCGAACTCAACCCTGCCAATGCCGGCATGACCCCGTTGCTGGCCGCGACCCGCGACAGCTGGCACGGCCGTCCCGACGCGGTCATGACCCTGTTGGCCAACGGCGCCGACCCGCGTGCGCAGGATGCCGACGGCAACACCCCGCTGCACCATGCCGCGCGCAGCTCCGACCCGGGCGTGGCGGCGCTGCTGCGCGATGCCGCCGCCGAGCTGGAGGTGCTCAACCGCGACGGCCTGACCCCGTTGGGCGTCGCCTGCGCGGCCGGCAACTGGCGGCTCGCGCGCTTCCTGCTCGAGCGCGGCGCCAAGCCCGAGCCGGTGGGCGGGCAGCCGGCGCTGCTGGCCGCGGCCGGCGGCGAGGAAGACGATCCCGCCGGCGTCCTGCTGCTGCTCAAGTTCAAGGCCAAGGTCGACGCGCGAAACGGCAACGGCAACGGCCGCAGTGCCGTGCACGAAGCGGCGCTGTCGGGGCATCGCGAGATCGTCGAAAGCCTGCTGGCGGCCGGTGCCAATGCCGCCGCGGCCGATTGCCACGGCCGCACCTCGCTGCACGAGGCGGCGCGCGGCGGCCATTTCGCGGTGCTGGAGCAGTTGCTCGCACACCTCCCGCACGGCGGCGCCAGCGAGGCGACGATGGTCGACGAGTCCGGTTGCAACGTGCTCGCGCTGGCGTGCGCCGCCGATGGCGCCCCGCCGACGCTGATCGAGCGCCTGCTGGCGCTGGGCATCGACCGCGAGCAGCGCGATGGCGACGGCAAGCGACCGATCGATCGCGCTGCCGAGGCCGGCCGCTGGGCGCTGGTGGCGGCACTCGATCCGACCTATCCGTTGCCCACCCGCGTCAGCGCCGATGACCCCGTGGATGCACCGCTGCGCGACCGCGCGCCGATCGAGTTGCTGCGCGAGGCACTGGCTGAAGGCCGCGAACGGGGCATGGAGGCGATGGCGCGCCTGCTCACGCCGGAGGAACTGGGGTTGCTGCTGCACGGGGGCGAGGAGATCCTGCCGCCGCACCAGATCACCTGGCTGCTGTCGCTGGGCGCCGATCCGCAGGCACGCGATGGCGCCGGCGACACCGTGCTGTTCGCGTTGTTCGGTCGCGGTGCGCTCGCGCGATCTTCGCTGCAGGCGCTGCTCGATCGCGCGGTCAGCCCCGCCGGAGCCGGTGGCCTGGCGCGCTTTCTTGCCGCCTGCCTGGCCGATCCCGCCGCCGCGCGCGAGGGTGAGCGTTGCGCGGTGGCCCTGCTGGATCGCGGCGCCGACGCATTCGCGCCGAGCCCGGCCGGCGATCCGCCGCTGGCGCTCGCGGTGCGGCTGGGATGGGCGCAGTTGCTGCAGCGCCTGCTCGCGACCGGGGTCGACCTGGACCTGCGCGACAGCCACGGCATGAGCGCGCTGCACCTGGCGGCGGCGCTCGGGCGCGAGGCGATGCTGCGGCAACTTGTGGCGCACGGCGCGGCGCCGGACCTGCTCGCCGCCGACGGCCAGTCGCCGCTCGGGGTGGCGTTGTCGGCCGGGCGCCGCGACCTGGCCGACTGGCTCGACTGGCGCGGGTGGCCACGGCCGCGGCGGCGGCTGCGCCCCCAGGACGTGCCCGCCGCCGCGATCGTCGGCGACGCCGATGCGGTTCGGCGCCTGCTCGACCTGGGCCTGCCGGCCGACGCCGCCGACAGCCAGGGATGTACCGCGCTGCTGCGTGCCGCCGGCGGCGGCCATCGCGCGGTGGTCGACCTGCTGCTCGCGCGCGGCGCGTCGCCGCAGGTGGCGGCGCATTCGGGCGCGACCGCGCTTTCGGCGGCGGTGAGCATGCGTCATGTCGAGATCGTCGACCGCCTGCTGATGGCCGGCGCCGGCATCGAGCAGCGCCTGCCGGGGGAGTTGACCGTATTGATGGTCGCCAGCGCGCTCGGCCTGCCGGACCTCGCCGGGCGCCTGCTCGCCGCCGGCGCAAACGTCCATGCCACCGACGCCCAAGGCCGCACCGCGCTGCACTGTGCGGCGATGTTCGGCTTCGGCGCGCGCGACCGCACGCGGCTGGTGGCGTTGCTGGACACGTTGCTGCTGGCCGGCGCGGATGCCGACCTGGACCTGTCGGCCGCCGGCGCGACCCCGCTGCTGCTGCTGCTGGGCGCGCGCGCCGAGCCCGGCAGCGCCGCCGACGAAGAGGTGCTGATTGCCGGGCTGGAACTGCTGACCGACCACGAAGCCGAACTCGACGCGAAGGACCCACGCGGCTTCGGGCCCCTGCACCTGGCCGCGCTGCACGGGCTGCTGGGTCTGGTGAAGTGGCTGCTGCGCGCCGGCGCCAACCCCGACCTGCGCGACACCCTCAACCGCACCCCGCGCGAGATCGCGGTGATGCGCGGCTTCGTCGACATCGCCGCGGAATTCTCGCCGGCGCTGCCGGGCGGGAACGTGTCGATGGCGCGGCTGCTGCGCGACCGCTGACGCCGGCATCGGCGCGCCGCCCCGGCGCATCGCGCTGATCAGTCCGATGGCGGAACCGGCTGCCCCGGTTTGGACCGCGAATCCCCGGCGCGCCGGGCAAGGCCGCCCAGCACGCCCTCACCCTGGTCGGCGTTGAACAATGCCTCCAGTTCGACCCGCGCATTGCGCGTGCTCTGGATCAGCGCGAGCTCGTCGTCGCTGACCAGATACTGTGCCTGCAGCAGTCGCTCGTCGTGCTCGCGGAAGCGCTGCACGTGGTCGCTGGCGACCGCCGGCGACACCCCCAGTTCCACCAGCACCTCCTCAGCGAGCCTGAGGCTGGAATGCAGCACCTCGCGCACCGCATGCGCGCCCAGGTCCATCAGCTCCCAGGCGTGGCGCCGGTCGCGTGCACGCGCGAACACCTTGGCCTGCGGATACAGCCGGCGGATCACCCGCACCGTGCGCACGCTGTCGGCGGTGTTGTCGATCGCGATCACGAACACCTTGACGTGCGCCGCGCCGGCCGAGCGCAGCAGCTCCGGCCGGGCCGGGTCGCCGTAGTAGATGACGTTGCCGAAGCGGCGCATGAACTCGACCTGGTCGGCGCTGTGCTCGATCGCGATGAACGGCGTCTTCTGTGCCACCAGCAGGCGCGCGACGACCTGGCCGAAGCGGCCGAAGCCGGCGATCAGCACCTGCGGGTGGTCATCGGGAATGGGGTCGAACGCCGGCTTGCGCGGCTGCGCCGGATGCGTGGCGAGCAGGCGTGACACCACCAGCAGCAGCAGCGGCGTCAGCGCCATCGAGACCCCGACCATCGCCACCAGCCGGTCGCGCAGCACCACCTCCAGCAGTCCGGCGCGCACCGCGTCGGCGAACACCACGAACGCGAATTCCCCGCCGAGCGCCAGCACGCTGGCCAGCTGCAGCGCCTCGCGCCGATCCAACCGGCCCGGGTAGAGCCCGACGGCGAAAATGATCGCGAACTTCACCAGCATCAGCGCCGCCACCATCGCCGCGATCAGCCACGGCTCGGCCAGCACGCGCTGCAGGTCGATGCTCATGCCGACCGCCATGAAGAACAGCCCCAGCAGCAGGCCCTTGAACGGATCGATCTGCGCCTCGAGCTCGTGGCGGAACTCCGAGTCGGCCAGCAGCACCCCGGCCAGGAACGCGCCCAGCCCCGCCGACAGGCCCGCGGCCTGCATGATCCACGCCGACCCGAGCACGGCCAGCAACGCCGCGCCGGTGAACACCTCGGGCATCTGCGTGCGCGCGACGATGCGGAACACCTGGCGCAGCAGCAGGCGCCCGCCCAGCACGACGATCGCGATCGCGCCCAGCGCCTTGAGCAGCGCCGGCCAGCCCAGGCCGCCGGCCTCCACCGCCGCGGCCTGGCCGAGCAGCGGGATCGCGGCCAGCAACGGGATCGCGGCCAGGTCCTGGAACAGCAGGATCGCAAACGCGAGCCGGCCGTGCTCGGCCGTCAGCGCCCTGCGCTCGGACAACAGTTGCAGGCCGACCGCGGTCGACGACAGCGCCAGTCCCAGCCCGACCACCAGCGCGGTCTTCCAACCCAGCCCGCCACCCATCGCCAGGGCGCCGAGCACGACCCCGCATGCCAGCACCTGCAGGCCGCCAGCCCCGAAGATCGGCCGGCGCATCACCTGCAGGCGCGACGGCGACAGCTCCAGCCCGATCACGAACAGCAGCATCACCACGCCGATTTCCGACGCGGCCAGCACCGGCTCGGCATTGGCGACGACGCGCAGGCCATGGGGTCCGAGCGCCGCGCCCGCCGCGAGGTAGCCCAGCACCGCACCCAGTCCGAAGCGCCGGAACACCGGTACCGCGACCACCGCCGCCAACAGGAACACCAGCGCAAGTTCGAGTCCGCCGCCGTGCATGCCCACCTCCGTCGCCATGAGTATGCGCGATCCAGAGCGGGCGCCGCGTGGCCGCCGGTGCGTCAGCAGGCGGTGGTCCGGTACCGGCGATCGGGCGCGCGGCAGACGCGCGATGGCGCCGCTGCCGCGTCGTCCCGCACCCAGCCAAGACCACGGCACGGGCACGGCACGACCGCAGCTTCGACAGGGGCCGCTGGCTGTGTTCCCATGGCTGCCGAGACTGCCAGGGGGGAGTCACATGCCGCTGCGGCGACTGCGCACCGATTTCCGTTTTGCCATCGTCACCCTGTTCGGGACGGTCGCGGTGGTGTGCATCCTCCCGTTCGCGGTGTACCGGTTCGCGACCGGGCAGCCGCTGGCCGGGGCCCTGGACCTGGTCATCGTGGCCTGCATCGGCGCCGGAATGATTCACGCCTGGCGCGGCGGCGATCTGGAACGTGCCGGGCTGGCGGTCGTCGCCACCGGCACCATCGGCTGCCTGGCGGTGATCGCCACCGTCGGCGCCTCCAGCGTGCCGTGGATCTACGCGCTGTTGCTGGCGAACTTCCTCCTGATCGACCGCCGCAAGGCGGTCCTCGGCTCGGGGCTGACGATCGCGGCGGTGGCATGGCAGGACAACGCGTTCGACAGCCCGTTGCAGATGGTGGTGTTCGTGATGACCGCGCTGGTGGTCAGCCTGTTCGCCTTCATCTTCGCCCACCGCACCGAGACCCAGCGCCTGCGCCTGGAGGCACTGGCCGCGCACGATGCGCTGACCGGTGCGTTCAACCGCCGCGCGATGGAGCACGAGTTGCAGGTCGCGTTCGCCACGATGCGCCGCGACCACGCGCCGGTCGGCCTGGCGGTGCTGGACCTTGACCACTTCAAGCGCATCAACGACAGCTACGGCCACGAGGCCGGCGACCACGTGCTGGTCGAGTTCGCGCGACTGGTGGGCGCTGCCACGCGTCCGGGCGACCGCCTGTTCCGCTACGGCGGCGAGGAGTTCGTGCTGCTGGTGCCGGGCGCGGACGCGCGTGCCCTGCGCACGCTCTGCGAGCTGTTGCGCACGACGGTCGCGTCGGGGCTGCGTTGCCAGGACGAGGTCGTGAGCGTATCGATCGGCGCCGCCGCGCTCGCGCCGGACGAAGACGTGGCTGCGTGGCTGGGACGGGCCGACGCGGCGATGTACCGGGCCAAGCGCGAGGGCCGCGACCGGGTGGTGGTCGATACGCCGACGCACCAGCATTCCGCGGCCGCCGCAATCGCCGGGGACGTCGTGTCGGAAGTGCCGCAAGCGCGGTAGGCCGGCGCCATGGTCGCCGGATCGTCCGGGCGGCACC
>DATHRJ010000013.1:0-6253 GCA_035465455.1 Lysobacter sp. | reverse complement strand
ATTCGCCCGCCCGCCGCGCGAGGTGCTGCGCGATTTCTTCGGCGGCGGCATCGGCCTGCCGTGGAACCTGCTGCTGTGCATCGCGATTGGCACGTGGCTGATGTTCACCCGGCTCACGCTGGGGGCGAGCGGGGCCATGGCCGATGCCGACCACCTGATCGGTGCGCTCGTGGTCACCGCCACCGTGTCGGCCCTGGCGAATGTCGGGCGCGCGTTGCGATTCGTCAACGTGCTGCTCGGCATCGCGTTGGTGGTCGCCCCGTTCGTGTTCGAGGCCAGCACGACGCAGTCCCTTGCGGGAATCGTCGCGGGGCTGGCGCTGGTCGCGCTGAGCCTGCCGCGCGGCAAGGTGCGCTCGCACTATGGTGGCTGGGACCGGATGATCGTCTGACGCGCCGTTGGTCCTGGCTGGCGGTCAACGGCGGCGCGCGTGCCCCTCCAGCAACAGGTAGGCCACCAGTGCGAGCAGCAGCGGCCCGATGTAGAACAGCGCCCGGTAGGTCAGCACCGCGGCGAGTATCTGCTCCGGCGGCGCATGGGCGGACAGCATCGCCACGAACACCGCTTCCAGCACGCCGACGTTGGCCGGGATGTGGGTGATCACGTTGGCCACCACGCTCAGGGCAAGCACTCCGGCCACGGTGAGGAAGCCGATCTGACCTGGCATCAGCAGGTAGAGGATCGAGGCGATCGCCAGCCAGCTGGCCGAGGCCAGGGCGAGCTGATACAGGGCCATGCGCAGCGACGGCAGTTCGATCCTGTGGCCGCGCAGCGTCCATGAACGCCGGGGCGAGAACGCGCACATCAGCAGCCAGCCGGTTTCGGCCACGACCATTCCCACGCCGGCAATGCGCAGAGCGCGCGCGCCGATCTCCCATCCCGGCGGCAATGGCAGCGGATCGAGCGCCAGCGCCAGTCCGGCCAGCAGCAGGAAACCCGACCAGTTGCCGCCGATCACGAACACCACGATCCGCGAGATCGTCGACATGCGCAGTCCCGCACGCGAATAAAGCCGGTAGCGGAATCCGATGCCGCCGACCATGCCTCCGAGGTTGAGGTTGAATGCGTAGCAGACCAGTGAGATGCCCAGCACGCGCCAGTACCCCAATGGATGGCCGGTGTAGGCACGCGCGAGCACATCCAGGTGGCAGTACACCAGGTAGGCCAGCAGCGCGGCGGCGGCGGCCAGTGCCAGGCGCGGGCGCGGGTAGGCGGCAATCGACGCCCCGACTTCGCTCCAGTCGACCGCCTGCGCATAGCGCAGCAGCAGCGCCGCCACCAGCAGCAGGAAGGCCACGGTCAGCAGGCGCCGCAGCAGCGGCCAGCGTGCGCGCCAGTTCACCGGTCCGACTCCCGCGTTGATTGCGCCAGCGCGATGCGCGGAGTGTGCGCGGGCCACAGCCCGGCCCATGCCGGCAGGTGGCGCAGGACGTGGAACACGATCAGGCTCGAGAGGGTGCGAAACGGCGTGCGCCGCGGCAGGTCGGACTCGGTGACCTCTTTGCAGTGGTCGTCGATCAACTGCTGCAGCCGCTGTCGAACCACCGTGTTGAACGCGGTGTCGCGTACGAAAACATTGGCCTCCAGGTTCAACGACAGGCTCAGCGGGTCCAGGTTGCTCGATCCGACCGTCGCCCATTCGCTGTCGACCAGCGCGAGCTTTCCGTGCAGTGGCCGTTCGCAGTACTCATGGATGCGCACGCCGCCGCCGAGCAGGTACGGGTACAGCCGGCGCGCGGCGTTGGCGACCATCGGCATGTCCGGTGCGCCCTGCATGATCAGCGTCACCTGCACGCCACGGCCGGCGGCCCGGTGCAGTTCGTGCAACAGCCTGTAGCCCGGCAGGAAGTAGGCATTGGCGATCAGCACCTCGCGCGTCGCGGTCCGGATCGCCGCCAGGTACTGGCGCTCGATGTCGGTGAGGTGCAACACGTTGTCGCGGGTGACGAACCGCACCATCGCGCTGCCGGCCGCCGGGCGGTCCGCACCGTTGGCGTCGCGCCAGCCGTGGGGGGCGGCAGGATCGTCGAGGGCGGCAAGCGCGAAGGCATGGATCACCGCGACCGCCGGCCCCTCGATCTGGACCGTGTAATCCTGCTTGGCGCCCGGGCCGTAGTCGGCCAGGTGATCGTCGGAATAGTTGATGCCGCCGACGAATGCGCAATGCCCGTCGACCACCACGACCTTGCGGTGCAGGCGCCGGAACAGATTGGTGCGAAAGCCCAGCAGGCGCGGCTTGGGATCGAACACCCGCAGCCGCGCCCCGGCGTCGGTCAGTGCCAGGACGAACCCGTCCGAGAGGTCCGGCGAACCATAGCCGTCGACGGTCACCTCGACCCGCACCCCCCGCCGCGCCGCGGCGACCAGCGCAGCATGCAGGCGCTTGCCGACCCCGTCCTCGAACAGGATGAAGGTCTCGATCAGCACTTCCTCGCGGGCGGCGTCGATCGCCGCCAGCACGCGCGGAAAGAACGACTCGCCGTTCTCCAGCAGTACGACCCGGTTGCCGGGAATCCAGTCGCGGCTCATGTCGCCACGTCCACCAGCAGCGGGGTGTGGTCGGACAGGTGCGACCACGGCCTCCCCGAGAGCACCCGGGCGCGCGCGATGCGCAGGTTGCGCACGTAGATGCGGTCGAGCGTCAGCAGTGGCCAACGCGCCGGGAATGTTCGCGCATGCTGGCCCGACGCGGCGATGAACACCTCCGACAGGCCGCAACGCGCGAGGATCGGATCGGCGCGCCGGCGCCAGTCGTTGAAATCGCCCGCGACGATCAGTGGCGCGTCGTCCGGAATCTCGGCCTCGACCAGGTCGCACAGCGCTTCCATCTGCCGCCGCCGGTGCGATTCGAGCAGACCCAGGTGCACGCAGACGGTGTGGATCTGTTCGGCGCGGCCGGGCACGTCGAGTTCGCACCACAGCATCCCGCGCTTCTCGGAATTGCGGACCGAAACGTCGTGGTTGCGGAAGCGCGTGATCGGAAACTTCGACAGCACTGCGTTGCCGTGGTGGCCTTCCGGGTACACCGCATTGCGGCCGTAGGCGAACTGCGGCCACAAGGTATCGGCGATGAATTCGTAATGCGGTTCATCGTGTCGCAGCGGATGCAGCAGCGAGCGCGGCTCGTGGGCGCCGCGCACTTCCTGCAGGCACAGCACGTCGGCCGAGACCGTGCGTACCGCCTCGCGCAGTTCTGCAAGGATCGAGCGGCTGTCAAAGGCGCCGACGCCTTGGTGGATGTTCAGCGTGAGCAGGGTGAACGCAACCATTCGCCAATGACCGTCCTGGACGCAAACCAGCCGCTGCGCAGGCCGCAGCCCGATCCACTGTAGGCGGGCGCGCGTTCAGGCGGCGTGCCCGCAGCAGTGGGGCGGATGCCCGCAGCCACGCAAGGTGCGACACCGGCAGGTCCGCGCGGCGAAATCCCGGCCCCGACAGGCGGATGCGCTGGATCGCAGCCTCAGGCGGGCCGCAGGCCCACCGCTTGCCGCAGAGTCCGGGTGACGGGATCGGCCAGGCCGCGGGCAGCCAGCCACTCCCAGGCGCTCTGCGCGTCGCGCTCGAAATACGCCTGCGCCGATCCCAGCCGGAACGTGTAACCCCAGGCGTCCATGTCCGCCAGCACGCGCGCGCGTCCGACCCCGGGCAGGGCATCGCCCAGCAGCGCCTGCAGCACGCAGACGGCGTCCTCTTCCTCGATCGAATCGGTGGCGTCGGTATGCACCGCCGCGCGGCGCTCGGCCGGCAGCACGATCAGGTGCGCGGCCTCGTGCAGCAGCGAGTGCAGCGGCGTATCGGCGCGCGCGTAGACACTGCTGCCGATCACTCCGGCTTCGGGTTCGCCCCAGTAGCTGCCGGGAATCGGTGCACCGTCGGCCACGCGCACCAGGACGATGCCGTAATCGGCCAGCAGGGCGGTGGTTGCGTCGAAGCCGATGTCGGCGAGGCTCAGCATCGTGGTCGCCACTGCAGGTTCGCCTCCCGCCCCGCGCATCGCGCGGGACGGCGTTTGCGTCCGGTCAGCCGTCGGCGAGCGCCGCGCGGGCGTCGTTCTCGGCCTTGTCGGGCAGGGCCACCGAGATATCGAGCACCTTGTTGTCGCCCTCGCCGATGAGGTCGACCTTGACCGACTCGGCATCGACGTTGACGTACTTGCGGATCACTTCCAGCAGCTCGCGCTGCAGCATCGGCAGGTAATCGGGGCCGCCACGGCCGGCCCGCTCGTGCGCGACGATGATGCGCAGGCGGTCCTTGGCGACGGAGGCGGTCTGCTTCTTGACCAGCAGGAAGTCGAACAGTCCCATCATCAACCTCCGAACATCTTGCTGAAGAAGCCCTTTTTCTCGACCTGCACGAAGCGCATCGCGCGGGTATCCCCGAGCAGCCGCGCCACCGCGTCGTCGTAGGCCTGGGCGGCATCCGACTCGGTCTCCAGGATCACCGGCTCGCCCTTGTTGGACGCGTGCAGCACGTCCCCGGACTCCGGGATCACGCCGACGGTCTTGAGGCCGAGGATCTCCTCGACATCGCCGACGCTGAGCATCTCGCCGCTCTCGACCCGATGCGGGCTGTAGCGGGTCAGCAGCAGGTGCTCCTTGACGCGCTCGCCGTTCTCGGCGCGGCGGGTCTTGGACGCCAGCAGGCCGAGGATGCGGTCGGAATCGCGCACCGAGGACACTTCCGGATTGACCACCACGACCGCCTGGTCGGCGAAGTACATCGCCAGGTAGGCACCCTTCTCGATGCCTGCCGGGGAGTCGCACACGATGTAGTCGAAGCCGTCGGCAGCGAGGTCCTCGAGCACCTTCTGCACGCCCTCGGTGGTCAGTGCGTCCTTGTCGCGGGTCTGCGACGCGGCGAGCACGTACAGGTTGTCGAAGCGCTTGTCGCGGATCAGCGACTGCTTCAGCGATGCCTCGCCATTGACGACGTTGACGAAGTCGTACACCACGCGACGCTCGCAACCCATGATCAGGTCGAGGTTGCGCAGGCCGACGTCGAAGTCGATGACCGCGACCTTGTGGCCGCGGCGCGCGAGGCCGCAGGCCAGGCTGGCGCTGGTCGTGGTCTTGCCGACGCCGCCCTTGCCCGAGGTGACTACGATGATTTCGGCCAAGTTCAAATCCTCCAGATATCGGTGGTGAAGCACGGAGTGATACTTCCGGCGGCGCGGGGCCGGGCCGGTTCTGCGGTCGCGGGGGCGAAGCAGCCCAGGTCCCGTTCGGCGGCGCCGCCGGGACTGGAAAAACGCTTGGGAAGACGGTTGCTCAACTGACGGCGCAGCATGCCCTGTTTTGTCGCCGACGTGTTCGCGATCATGCCGGCGACTGCGCCTCGATGTGGATCTGCTCGTCTTCCAGCCAGACCTGCACCGCCTTGCCGCGCAGGTTCTTGGGGATGTCCTCGAGCACTTTGTAATGCCCGGCAATCGCGACGAGTTCGGCATGGAACTCGCGACAGAAGATCCGCGCCTGCTGGTTGCCCTGCGCCCCGGCCAGCGCGCGACCGCGCAGCGGACCGTAGATGTGCACCGAACCGTCGGCGATCACCTCGGCGCCAGCGCCGACCCCGGTCAGCACGGTGAGGTCGCGGTTGTCGGCATACAACTGCTGGCCAGAGCGTACGAGCCCGGAGTGGACCAGCCCCGGGCTGGCGCCAGCAGCAGCGGCGGCAGCGGGAGCATTCTTGGCTGGCGTCGGGGCCGGGGCCGCCGGTTCCTGCTGACGCGAGGCCGCGACAGGCGCCGCCGGCGCTTCATTGCCGCGCTCGTATTGGGCGCGGAACTTCGCCAGCAGTGGCAGCCCCAGCGCTTCGGCCAGGCGCTCGGTCTCGCTGCTGCCATAGGCCAGGGCGACCGGCAGCACGCCGGCGGCGCGCAGCCCCTTGAGCAGCGCCTGCGCCGTGGCGAGGTCGGGCATCTGGGCCAGGCCGCCGAAGTCGATCACGACCGCGGCGCGGCTGAACAGGTTCGGCGCGCGCTGCACGCGGTCGCGCATCTCCTCGGCCAGCCGCGCCACGTCGAGCGTGCGGATGCGCAGGTTGGCGATGCCGACCTGGCCGATCTTGAGTTCGCCCGCCTGCTCGTAGTCGAGCCCAGGCGCGCTCAAGGGCAGGTTCCGGTGGGGCGCTGCTGCACCAGGCGCTCACGTGGGTGGCCGATCCACGGCTGCTCGGGAAGCTCGCTGCCGTAGGTCTGGCGCACCCATGCATAGCTGCACAGTGGCTTCATCAGCATCGCCGCGCGGATCCCGGT
>DATHRJ010000012.1:0-1709 GCA_035465455.1 Lysobacter sp. | reverse complement strand
GTCGCCCGGGTTGACGTAGCGATCGACGGTGTTGTCTTCGTCGACATCGATGCCGAACTGCAGCTGAATGTTCTCGATGCCCGGCGCGACTTCCTGGTCTTCGATAGCAGGTGCCCCATCGCGGGTGGTCAGTACGTGGCGGCGCAGCGTCGGAACACCCGGTATCAGCGCCGACGTCGGCGACACGTAGTAACTGTTGACCATGAGATTATGCGTGGTGGAAGACGGTGCGCCCGTGATCGGATCGATCGTGACGGGTTCGAAGGCGGCCGGCACCACGGGGCCGTTGAACAGCTGACCCTGGATGCGCGTAGTCTGCAGCTGCAGGCGCGTCTCATCGACTAGCACAGGGTCAACCGATGCGCGGCGGATGGTGACAACATCTGAATTTGCCTGCGCACCGCCGGTTGCAGGACAAAGCAGGTCGTAATTATTGTTGCGCCCGTCGACCGGCAGTGCGAGGTTCAGGGCCCAGTCCGCACCGCACTCGGCAGGCACCGGGAGCCCCAGGGGATTCGGATCGCCGTCGAGCGAGCGGCCCTCCACGGTCAGCGAGCGGCTGTTACGGCCCCAGTTGCTTGCCATGCGCAGGTCCGCCTCGATCGTGTCCATCGCGAATTGCGCCGTTTCCTGCACGCGAGCAACCGACTCGTTGACGACGAAGGCCTGGCGGCTCTGGTTGTATATCTGCACGGCGCCGATGATCAGGAACGAACCGATGGCCAGTGCGACCATGAGTTCGACCAGCGTCAGGCCGGTCTGCCTGCGGAATGATGTGATGTACCAACGCGTCATGCCGCCTCCTAGAATCCAAGCACCGGGATCGTGATCGTGTAGTTGCGAACCTCGCCCGGTTCGTCCCAGCTCACCGTGATCTGGTAGCTGGGCGGCACGACCGCGCCGTCATAGGCCACCGTCACCTGGCCGTTCGGCAACGCGCTGGCGGCCTGTGTCTGCCAGACGTCGATGTCGTTGGCCGCCATCTGGCCGACGTCGCAGTCGGTGCCGGCAGCCACGCAGTTGTTGTTCGCGCCGGCGGGTGCGGCATAGGCGAGGCCGGCCGTCGGGTTGGCGCGGATGCGGTCCGCGACGTCGCCGGCGAGCGTCACCGCATGATGAGTGAAGGTCGATGTCCGTCCCGCCTGCATGCTCTGCACATACAGGCCGGCAATGCCGAGCATGCCGACCGACATGATGATCAGGGCACTCAGGACATCGACCAGCGCAAAGCCCTGGCGGGTCGAGGGGTGCTGCGATGTTCTATCGTGAAGATTCATGCTGGTTCGTCCTTGCCGAATGCGTCGCGAGGCGCCTCAGGGGCAGGTCACGCCCATGCTCGTCAGGGCGTCGCCGATCAGGCCCTGGTCCCGGATGATCGTTGCGCGGCCGAGTGGCGTTGCCACGAACAGCCGTGCCGCCGAATTGCCGCCCGCGGCGGTCACGTTGCCGCGGTCGTCGCACATCACGACCTGCGACAGGGCGGGCGCGCCATTGACATTGGTTCTGCCGAGTCCCGTGGAGGCATAGCTGAAGTACCGGGCATCGTTCGCCACGCGCAGGGTCACGCCGTCGGCGATGGCGGGGTGTGCGCGCAGTACGGTCTCGTCGCCGCCGTTGCGGGCAAGATCGCCATTCGTGTCCACGAACACGATGAAACCCTGGTCCCAGGTTCCGCCGCAGTTCGCGGCCGCGTCCATCGAGTTGGCGCT
>DATHRJ010000011.1:0-12331 GCA_035465455.1 Lysobacter sp. | reverse complement strand
CCATCAGCATCGTGGTGACCGGGTAGAACAGCACCGCCGACACCACCGCGGAGATGATCACGCCCTTGTACAGCGCGCCCATGATCGAGCCGCCTTCCTTCACCTTGACGAAGAACGCGCCGATGATCGAGGCGAGGATCGAGGCCCCACCCAGCACCAGCGGGTACAGCACGCCGTTGGTGCCGACCTCGCCCGCCATCAGGAAGCCGAGCAGCATCGTGGCGATGATGGTGACCGCGTAGGTCTCGAACAGGTCCGCCGCCATGCCGGCGCAGTCGCCCACGTTGTCGCCGACGTTGTCGGCGATCACCGCGGGGTTGCGCGGGTCGTCCTCGGGAATGCCGGCTTCGACCTTGCCCACCAGGTCGGCGCCAACATCGGCGCCCTTGGTGAAGATGCCGCCGCCGAGGCGGGCGAAGATCGAGATCAGCGAAGCACCGAACGCCAGCCCGACCAGGGCGTGCAGTGCCTCCTCGCCGACGATGCCCACGTTCTGCAGCGCCAGCCAGTAACCGGCCACGCCCAGAAGGCCAAGGCCGACCACCAGCATGCCGGTGATCGCGCCGCCCCTGAAGGCGACGTCCATCGCCGGGCCGATGCCGCGACGGGCGGCTTCGGCGGTGCGGACGTTGGCGCGCACCGACACGTTCATGCCGATGTAACCGGCGGCGCCGGACAGCACCGCGCCCAGCAGGAAGCCGATGGCGGTGGCCCAGTCGAGCGCGAAGCCCAGCACCACGAACAGCACCGCGCCGGCGATCGAGATGGTGGTGTATTGCCGGTTGAGGTAGGCGGCGGCGCCTTCCTGGATCGCGCCGGCGATCTCCTGCATTCGGGCGTTGCCGGCGGGCTGCGCGCTGATCCAGCGCGCCGAGATGATCCCGTAAAGGATCGCGATGACGGCGCTACCCAGCGCCATGTACAACCAGTGGATCTCCAGCATGAACCCCTCCCCAGAGTGGAAACATCAGGTAATCAACGAATGGTTCTTGTCCCTGCTGCGTGGCCCGCTTCTCGCGCGGGCGTCCCGCTGCCGCAACGGGCCGACTATGGCACAGGCCCCGGGGCGGCGGGATGCGACAACCACGGCGTGATCGTTGGTTCAGGGCGCCCATGCCAGCCTTCGGCCCCTGTGATCGCCCATTGGAGACGCCCCATGCGCCTTGCCTTGCTGTTGCTCGCCGCCGCCTCGCTGCCGGTGGCCGCCGCGGACTCGAAGCCCGAGATCACCCGCGGCCAGGTCACGCCGCAAGCCGTCGGCGCCGCGCATACGGTGCGCACGATCCCGGAAGCCTGCGCGCGCCTGGAAGGCATGTTCACCGGCGATGCGGCGCAGCCGTACAAGTTCGCGGTCGTGCGCACCAGCCCCAACTGCCAGCCACGTGCGCGTTTCGTCGATGCCGACAAGGCGGCGCCGTCGGAGAAGTCCGGCTGGAAGTTCAACGACCTGATCCGGATCCCGAACGCGGCCTGCCCGACGCAACTGGCGACCGTGCGGGTATGGCGCAAGCCGGCGCAGGTGACACCGCCGAAGCTCGACGCCCAGGGCCAGTCGCGGATCTACCTGGACGAGCAGCGCAGGAATGCGGCGGCCAACAAGCTGCCCGCGGTGGCGATGTTCGCCGCGCGGATGAACATCGAGGGCCTGCCCTGCGGCGGGTGAGGGAAACGGATCGACGAAAGCACGAAGGCCGCTCGCGCGGCCTTCTTGTTGTGGGGGGTTGATTGCATGCGGCGCGCCAGTCCAGTTCGTGCCATCGCGCGGCGAACCAGGCACTTAGCCGGGCGCCGGGTCGGCGCGCTCCAGCCTGATTCCGGTCGTTGCCGTTTCAGTTCTCGAACGCGGGCAAGGTCTTGGGTACCGCCACGTTCTTCAGCGTCACGTACTTGGGCAACCCATCGCGTCCGTACGGCGGTGGCGCCTCGCCGCGGATCAGCGGCTGCAGGTAGCGCCGCGCGCTGTCGGTGATGCCGAAGCCGTCGTCGCGGATGAAGTCGTCGGGCATCTTCTTTTCCTGGTTGGCGATCGCGCTCAGCGGCGCGGGCTCGATCCTCCAGCGGTACGGCGCGTCCGAGGTGCGCACGATCACCGGCATCACCGAGTTCATGCCCTTGAGCGCGTATTCGACCGCCTTGCGCCCGACCGCCTGCGCCTGCTGCAGGTCGGTCTTCGACGCCAGGTGTCGTGCCGAACGCTGCAGGTAGTCGGGCAGGGTCCAGTGCACCTTGTAGCCGAGCTCGTCCTTGACCCGCCCGGCCAGGTGCGAGGCGACGCCGCCGAGCTGGGTGTGCCCGAACGAGTCCTTGCCGCCGCCGGCGTCGGCGACGAACTTGCCCTCGGCGGTCTGGATGCCTTCGCTGGCGACCACCACGCAGTAACCCACGCGCTCGACGGTGGCGCGCACCCGGGCGAAGAAATCGGCCTCCACGTAGGGGCGCTCGGGGAACAGGATCAGGTGCGGGGCCTGGTCGGGGCCCTGTCCGGCCAGTCCGGCGGCCGCGGCCAGCCAGCCGGCGTGCCGGCCCATCGCCTCGTACACGAACACCTTGGTCGAGGTGTCGGCCATCGCGGCCACGTCCAGCGCGGCCTCGCGCACCGACACCGCGGTGTACTTGGCGGCCGAGCCGAAGCCGGGGCAGCAGTCGGTCACGGCCAGGTCGTTGTCGACCGTCTTGGGTACGCCGATGCAGGTCAGCGGGTAGTCGAACTCCGCCGCCAGCTGCGACATCTTGAGCGCGGTGTCGGCCGAGTCGTTGCCGCCGTTGTAGAGGAACCAGCGCACGTCGTGGGCCTGCAGCACGGCGAGCAGGCGCTCGTAGCGGGCGCGGTCGTCGGCGAGCGACTTGAGCTTGAACCGGCACGAGCCGAACGCGCCGCCGGGGGTGTGCGCCAGGGCGCGGATGCTTGCGGCCGATTCGCCCGTGGTGTCGATCAGTTCCTCGCGCAGTACCCCCAGGATGCCGTTGTGGCCGGCCAGCACCTTCACCTTGCGCGCTCGCGCGGCATGGATCACCGCCGCGGCGGTCGCGTTGATGACGGCGGTGACGCCGCCGGACTGGGCGTACAACAGGGTTCCGGAGGGCATGGCGGTTCCAGGGTTTGCGCAGGGATGCGGTAAGCTGGCCGCGGTTTCCCCGGCGGGGTTAATTGGCCGCGAGTGTAGCGCCAGCCCGTGAGGGTCAGGTCTGAGGCCCCCATCCGGGGCCAGGTTTCCAGTTCAGGAGCAAGTGGATGCGATTGGTACTTCTAGGCGCCCCGGGTTCGGGCAAGGGCACGCAGGCAACCCGGCTGAAGGAGCACCTGCAGGTCCCGCACATCTCCACCGGCGACCTGCTGCGTGCCGAGGTCGCCGCCGGCAGCAAGCTGGGGCTGGAGGCCAGGGAAGTCATGGCGCGCGGCGATCTCGTCAGCGACGCGATCCTGCTGGGCATGCTCGAGGACCGGTTCTCGCGCGCCGACACCGGCCGCGGCTTCATCCTCGACGGCTACCCGCGCAACCTGGCCCAGGCCGATGCGCTGGACGCGTTGATGACCCGCATCGGCCAGCCGCTGGATGCGGCCGTGCAACTGGAGGTCCCGACCGAGTTGCTGGTCGAGCGGATTGCCGGCCGCGCCGCCGCCGAAGGCCGCGCCGACGACAGTCCCGACTCGGTGCGCACCCGGCTTGAGGTCTACAACAGCCAGACCGCGCCGGTGGTGGAGTTCTACCGCCAGCGCGGCAAGCTCGGCGTGGTCGACGGGGTCGGCACGCTGGACGAGGTGTTCGCCCGGATCGTCGAAGCCCTGCAGCCGGTGCCCGCGGTAGGCTGAGGCGTTCGCAGCGGCATCTGCCGCCTGCGCCCGGCCCTTGCTTCTCCCGCAGGTGTCGCGGACTGTCCACCAGGGAGGCGCTTCGCCGGGCGCGCCGGCGGGTCGAGGGTCCGCAATCTTGAAGCTACATATCCTGGGCATCGCCGGCACGTTCATGGGCGGTGTCGCCGCACTGGCCCGCGAACTCGGTCACGCCGTCGAAGGCAGCGACCAGGCGGTGTATCCGCCGATGTCGACCCAGCTCGAGCAGCTCGGCATCGCCCTGCGCCAGGGCTACGACCCGGCCCACATTTCCGCCGACTGCGCCCAGGTCGTGGTCGGCAACGCGCTCTCGCGCGGCAACCCGGCGGTCGAGCAGGTGCTCGACGACGGCCGCAGCTACACCTCAGGCGCGCAATGGCTGGCCGAGCAGGTGCTGCCGGGCCGCGACACGCTCGCGGTCGCCGGCACCCACGGCAAGACCACCACCACCACGATCCTGGCCTGGCTGCTGGAGGCCGCCGGGCGCGCGCCGGGCTTCCTGATCGGCGGCGTGGCCGAGGACTTCGGCGTGTCGGCGCGCATCGGCAAGGGCCGCGAGTTCGTGGTCGAGGCCGACGAATACGACACCGCGTTCTTCGACAAGCGCAGCAAGTTCGTGCATTACCGGCCACTGGTGGCAATCCTCAACAACCTCGAGTACGACCACGCCGACATCTTTCCCGACGTGGCCGCGATCCAGCGCCAGTTCCACCATCTGGTGCGCACGGTGCCGCGGCGCGGGCGGCTGATCGTCAATGGCGAGGACCGGCACCTGGCCGAAGTGCTGGCGATGGGCTGCTGGACCCCGGTGGAGACATTCGGGCTGGATCCCGACCTGGTGCAGGTGCCGGCCGGCGCAAGCGATGCCCCCTTCGACTGGAGCGCGCGCCTGCTGGCCGGCGATGGCAGCGCGTTCGTGGTGGTCCACCGCGGCATCGAGATCGGCGCGGTGCATTGGCCGTTGCTCGGTCGCCACAACGTGATGAACGCGCTCGCCGCGCTGGCGACGGTGCACGCGGTCGGCGTCGATGCGGCAACGGTGCTGCCGGCGCTGGCCGGGTTCCGCAGCGTCAAGCGACGCATGGAGGTGGTCGGGCAGGCGGGCGGCATCACCGTCTACGACGATTTCGCCCACCATCCGACCGCGATCGCGACCACGTTGCACGGGCTGCGCGCGCGGGTCGGGCAGGCGCGCGTCGTGGTGGCGATGGAGCCGCGCAGCAATTCGATGCGCGCCGGCGCGCATGCCGAAGCGCTCGCGCCGTCGCTGGCACAGGCGGACGTCGTGGTGTTCCTGCAGCGCCCGGAACTGGCGTGGGATGCCGGCGCGGTGATTGCCGCACTCCGTGGCGAAGGCGTCACCGCAGGCGATGTGACCTCGCTGATCGCGCGACTGGGCGAGGTGGTGGCGGCAGGTGACCACGTCGTATTCATGTCCAACGGCGGCTTCGATGCCGCGCCGCGCCGGTTCCTGGCCTCACTGCAGGCAAACCCGGCGCCGATACACTGCGCCTGATGGCGGCCGACACCAACCATTCCGACGCACCCGAGCTCGCGGCAGGCGAGCGCGAATCGCTGGGCCTGTTTCCGCTGCAGTCGGTGCTGCTGCCCGGCGCGCCGATGGGCCTGCGCGTGTTCGAGCCTCGCTATCTGGATCTGGTAGCCGAATGCGGCCGCAACGGTTGCGGCTTCGGTGTGTGCCTGATCGTGGACGGCGACGAGGCCGGGCTGCCCGCGGCCCCGGCGGCGTTCGGCACCGAGGCGCGGATCGAGGATTTCGGGACCGGCGAGGATGGCTTGTTGACCCTGCGCGTGCGTGGCGCGCGGCGCTTCCACGCACAACGCGTGCGGGTGCGCGACAACGGGCTGCAGGTCGCCGACGTGGCATGGTGCGAACCGGACCCGACCGAAACGGTCCGGCCCGAGCATGGGCTGATGGTGACGTTGCTCGAGCGCCTGCTCGATCATGTCGGCGGCGAGCACTCCAAGGCCGCGCGCGAGTGTTTCGATGACGCCGCCTGGGTCGGCTGGCGGCTGGCCGAACTGCTGCCGCTACAGGGCCCGCAGCGCCAGTACCTGCTGCAACTGGACGACCCCCACAGCCGCCTTGATCACCTGCTGACGCTGCTGCCCGACGTTTGACGTCCCGGCAGCAGGCGCCGCCCGCGCGAAACACCGAGGACCATCAGCGCCGGTGGCGCGGCTCGGCCTCGCCGGGGCGTGTCTGCAGCCGCAACACCGGACTGCCGCTCGCCGGGTGGGGTGCCTCCACGGGATCCAGAACGGCCAGCGCGCTGCGCACGGCGGCATAGGCTCGGCCGTCGTCGGGCAACGGGCGCCACAGCGCGAACGCGCCGAGCGGGCGCGTCAGGTGCAGCGTCTGCGCCGAGCCCAGCCACAGCGGCGTGCCATCGTCCAGGGAAGCCGGCGCCGCCCACAGCCGCAACGCGAACTGCTCGCCCGGGCGCTCGCCTTCGCGCAGCAGCAACAGTGCTTCGGCGTGCGCATCCAGCGTCGCCGGCAGCACTGCCTGTTCGCGCGCGGGCACGTCATCGTCCAGCAGCGCGATCGTCGCCAGCCAGTCCGCCTGCGGCTGCACCCGCCAGCCGTTTGCCAGCAGGGCCGATCGCAGCGGATCCAGCGGCCCGGCCACCTGCAGGTCCAGCGGCCAGCGCCGGCGCGCATCGCGTTCGTTGCGCTGCGCCGGCAAGCTCGCCCAGCCGCGTTGCCACCAGTCCGTCGGCGACATCAGCACCGTGGCCGGCGCCGCGTCGTACCGCGAAAGAAGACTGTCGACCGACCGCGGCGCGTGCCACAGCGCGGCGGCAAGGAAGCTGCCGTAGAACAGGATTGCCAGCGGCCGCATCCAGAACGAGCGCGCGACGTGGCTGCGGTAGGCGATCCCCAGCACCAGGATCCACGCCAGCCCCAGCAGCATCCCGCCGATCAGGTCGCTGGGCCAGTGCGCGCCAAGGTACAGCCGCGCGAACCCGATCACGGTGGTGACCACGCCGGCGAGCAGGTAGGGCCACACGCGCTTGCGCCCCGGCAGTTCGCGCGCGATCAGTACCGCGAAGAAGCCGAACGTGATCGTGGTCATCGTGACCGCGAACGACGGAAAGCCAAACCCGGCCGGCGCAGTGGGCGGCCGGGGCATGTCGATCACCGCCCCCAGCAGCGTGGTCAGCACCAGTCCGAACACCAGCGCCGCCAGCCAGTGCGCCGCCGCCATCCAGCGCTTGCGCCACAACAGGTACGCCAGCGCGATCGCCGCGGCAGGGCCGAGCACCGCCGCATCCCCGAGGCTGGCCAGGCCGGCCATCAGCCGGTCGGCGAGGGGATTGCGCAAGGTCCACATCAGTTCGTGCACGTAATGGTCGAACGCGAGCGGTCCGCCGCTGGCCAGCAGCATCGCCAGCAGGGTGAAGCCGATCCAGCTGATCGCCAGCAGCGATACCGCAAGCATCACCAGCGATGCCGACTCCGGACGGTTCGGATCGATCAGCGCCGCGGCGTAGCGCCCCAGCTTCGGATGCTTGCGGGTCCACAACAAGGCCCGCGCAAGCAGGGTATCGGCATGGGCGGCAAACCACCGCCACGTGTACAGCACGCTTGCGTACACCACGGCGACCGCTGCCGCCATCGCCCCCAGCGCCAGCGCCAGCCGGTCGGCCACCGCGGCCACGGCATCGTAGGAAGCCCCCAGCAGCCAGCCCGGGGCAAGGAACAGCGCCGCCCACACCACGCACACGACGCTGCTGAGCGGCAGGTAACGGCGCAACGGCATGTGCAGCATGCCGGCGATGGCCGGGACGAACGGCCGGACCGCGCCGACGAAGCGCGCGATCACGATGGCCTTGATCGCGTTGCGGCGGAACATGGTCTCGCCGCGATCCAGCCACTGCGGGTAACGCACGAATGGCCAGCGGCCGCGCAGTTGCGGCCCCCAGCGGCGGCCGACCCAGTAGCTCAGGGCGTCACCGGCGAACGCGCCGAGCGCCGCGCAGACCACGGCGTAAGGCCCGTTGACGTGGCCCAGGCCGATCAGCACGCCGGCGGCGATCATCAACGGCAAGGCCGGCACCACGATGCCGAGCAGGATAAGGGCATCGCAGAACGCGATCAGGAATATCACGACGCCGGCGGCGGTGGGATTGGCCGCGATCCATGCGGTGATGCTGTCGAGCCAGGCCGGTTGCATTGCTTGATTATGGCAGCCGGCGACGCGATTCCGCCGCCGCTTGCAGCAGTGCCCTGTGCTTTCCGTACACTGCCGCGATGAATCGACCACCAGCGCCCGCCATCGAGATTTCCGCGCTCAAGAGCGACAGCTTCGGCCGCATCGCCCTCATGCGCGACGAGACGGGCCTGTTCGTGCGCCGCGACCTGGTGCACGTGCCGTTGTGGCTGCGGTTTCCGGCCTGGTGGCTGGCGCGGCGCGAGGCGCGCGCGCTACGCCAGGTCGACGGCCTGCCTGCGACACCGCGGCTGCTGCGCTGGGACGGGCGCCGCCTGGACCGCAGCTACATGGACGGCGACGCGATGTACCAGCGCCCGCCGCATGGCGATCTGGCCTACTTCCGCCAGGCGCGACAGTTGCTGCAGCAACTGCACCGTCGCGGGCTGGCGCACAACGACCTGGCCAAGGAAGCCAACTGGCTGGTGCTGGCCGATGGCGGGCCGGCGATCATCGATTTCCAGCTCGCCACCCGCGGCCATCCGCGTTCGCGCTGGATGCGCCTGCTGGCGCGCGAGGACCTGCGCCACCTGCTCAAGCACAAGCGCACCTACTGCCCGCAGTCGCTGACCCCGGTCGACCGGCGCGTGCTGAAACGGCACTCGTGGGTGCGCCAGGCGTGGTTCGCCACCGGCAAGCCGCTGTACCGGTTCGTAACGCGGCGGCTGCTCCACTGGGAAGACAATGAAGGCCAGGGCCCGAAGCCCTGACCGCCGGAGCCCTGACCACAAGGAGCGGCATGACCACGCTATCGGGCAAAACCCTGTTCATCACTGGCGCCTCGCGCGGGATCGGCCGTGCGATCGCGCTGCGCGCCGCGCGTGACGGCGCCAACATCGCGATCGCCTCCAAATCCGCGGTGGCCAATCCCAAGCTGCCCGGCACCATCCACAGCGTCGCGGCCGAGGTCGATGCCGCCGGCGGCCAGGCGCTCGCGCTCAAGTGCGACATCCGCGATGAGGAGCAGGTGCGCGCCGCGGTCGCCGCGACGGTCGACACGTTCGGTGGCCTGGACATCCTGGTCAACAACGCCAGCGCGATCTGGCTTCGCGGCACCCTGGACACGCCGATGAAGCGCTTCGACCTGATGCACGAGGTCAACGCGCGCGGCAGTTTCGTCTGCGCCCAGGCCTGCCTGCCATGGCTGCTGCAGGCGCCCAACCCGCACATCCTCACCCTCGCGCCGCCGCCCAATCTCGACCCGAAATGGTGGGCGCCGCACACCGCCTACACCCTGGCGAAGATGGGCATGAGCTTCGTGACCCTGGGCCTGGCCGCCGAGTTCGGCCCGCAGGGCATAGCGGTGAATGCGCTATGGCCGC
Organism: Lysobacter sp.; assembly: GCA_035465455.1. Classification (GTDB taxonomy): domain Bacteria; phylum Pseudomonadota; class Gammaproteobacteria; order Xanthomonadales; family Xanthomonadaceae; genus Lysobacter_K. Next base: position 2,940 of record DATHRJ010000011.1, on the reverse strand, counting down.
GCACCATCATCGCCACCGACGCGCTCAACATGATCGCCGGGGTGGAGATCGCGCGCTGTCGCAAGCCGGACATCGTGGCCGACGCCGCGCACGCGGTCCTGGTGCGACCGGCGACCGAACTGCAGGGCCAGTTCCTGATCGACGAGGAGGTACTGGTGGGCACCGGTCGCACCGATTTTTCGGTATATGCGGTCGAACCCGGGCAACCGCTGCTGCCGGACCTGTTCCTCGACACCTGACATTCCACCGCACAGGGAAACGCCATGAGATACCTGCACGCCATGGTCCGGGTCCGCGACCTCGATGCCTCGCTGAAGTTCTTCCGCGAAGGCCTGGGGCTGGTGGAGACCCGGCGCAACGACTACCCGCAAGGCCGTTTCACCCTGGTCTACCTGGGCGCTCCGGAAAACCCGGAGGCCGAGATCGAGCTGACCTGGAACTATGACGACGAGGACTACGGCACCGCGCGCAACTTCGGGCACCTCGCCTTCGCGGTCGACAACATCCATGCGACCTGCGCGCACCTGCAGGCAATGGGCATCACCATCAACCGCCCGCCGCGGGACGGCCGCATGGCGTTCGTGCGCTCGCCGGACCTGATCTCGATCGAACTGCTGCAAAAGGGCGCGGCGCTGGATCCGGCCGAGCCGTGGCGGTCGATGCCGAACATCGGCAGCTGGTAGGTCCTCAGCCGAACTTTGCCGGCAGCGACGCGCCGCAGCGGCGGCAGTGCAGCGCCGCGGGGTCGTGGCCTTCGAGGCCGCACTCGGGACAGCCGCGTTTGTCGGATTGCCCTGGACTGGCGACTTCCTCGCGCATGGCCTTGGCCAACTCGACGGTGAAGACTCCCGTTGGCACCGCGATGATGCTGTAGCCGATCAGGATCAGCGCCGAGGCGATGATGCGCCCGAACGGCGTATGCGGGACGATGTCGCCATAGCCGACCGTCCCCATCGTGACGATCGCCCAATACATGCCGGTGGGGATGGTGGCGAAGCCGTTCTCCGGTCCCTCGATCACGTACATCAGCGCACCGAAGATCAACGCGATCGTCAGCAGCGTGGTGATGAACAGCAGGATTTTTCGCCGCCCGCTCCAGAGCGCGTGCATCAGCAGGCCGCTTTCCTCGATGTAATGGGTCAGCTTGAGGATGCGGAACAACCGCAGCATGCGCAGGACGCGCACCACCAGCAGGGTCTGGCTGCCCGGGAAGAACAACGAGAGATAGGTGGGCAGGATCGAGAGCAGGTCGATGAATCCCCATCCGCTCAACGCATAGCGCAGCGGCCGGCGGACCACCAGCAGCCGCATCACGTATTCCGCGGTGAACAGCAGGGTGAAGCCCCACTCGATCCGGTAGAGCATCCGCGCGTAGTCGACGTGCAGCCACGGGTCGCTGTCGAGCATCACCACGATCACGCTGGCCACGATCGCCACGATCAGCAACAGGTCGAAGTTGCGTGACGGCGGCGTGTCGTGGCGATAGATGATGTCGAACCAGCGACGGCGCCAGCCGGTCTCCGACGCGGGATTGAGTTGTGGGTTCGACAGCAGGCGCATGGGTGAAACCTCCGGCGGCGATTGTGCCGCAAGCGCGGGGGCAGGACGTGCACGAGCGCTGGCCATCTGCGCCGATGCGGGCGCGGATCGGCGAGAATGCGGCGTCATCTTTCTCCCAGCGCCCTGCAATGACCGACTCCGCCGCCGACCTGTACGACCTCAGCGCCCGCTATTACCTTCCGGTGTACCGGCCGCGCCGGATCATCCTGGACCACGGCATCGGCTCGCGCGTGTGGGACAGCGACGGGCGCGAGTACGTGGATTTCGGCGCCGGCATCGCGGTCAACGCGCTGGGCCATGCGCATCCGGCGCTGGTCGCGGCGCTGACGCAGCAGGCCGGCAAACTCTGGCACACCAGCAACGTGTACCTGAGCGAGCCGCCGGTGCGGCTGGCCGAGGCGCTGGTGACCGCATCGGGATTCGCGCAACGGGTGTTCCTGTGCAATTCCGGCGCCGAAGCCAACGAGGCGGCGATCAAGCTCGCGCGCAAGTGGGCCAGCGCGCAGGGGCGGCCGCCGCAGCAACGCACGATCCTGAGCTTCACCGGCAGTTTCCACGGGCGCACGCTGGCGGCGGTAACCGCCACCGCGCAGCCCAAGTACCACGAAGGCTTCGAGCCGCTGCCGCCGGGGTTTCGCTACAGCGGCTTCAACGACCTGGCGGCGGCCGAGGCGGCCATGGCCGCGGGCGACGTGTGCGCGGTGCTGGTCGAGCCGGTGCAGGGCGAGGGCGGGGTGACGCCGGCGACGGAAGCGTTCCTGCACGGGCTGCGTGCGTTGTGCGACCGCCACGGCGCGCTGCTGATGCTCGATGAGATCCAGTGCGGGATGGGTCGCACCGGTCGGCTGTTTGCCTGTCACGACTACGGCGTCGTCCCCGACGTGGTGACGCTGGCCAAGGCCCTGGGCAGCGGCTTCCCGGTCGGCGCGATGCTGGTCGGTGCCCGTGCTGGCGATGCGATGCAGTTCGGCGCGCACGGCACCACGTTCGGTGGCAACCCGCTGGCCGCCGCGGTCGCCGCAGCGGCCTTGCGCGAGCTTTCCTCGCCATCACTGCTGGCCAACATCGCCGATCAGGCCGAGGCAATCCGCGCCGGACTCGCCGCGATCGATGCCGACCTGGGTCTGTTCGAGGAAGTGCGTGGCCGCGGCCTGATGATCGGGGCGCAGCTGCGCGCCGGTCATGCCGGCCGCGCCGGCGACATCCTTGACCACTGCCTCGGCCACGGCCTGCTGCTGCTGCAGGCCGGGCCGGACGTGCTGCGGTTCGTGCCGGCGCTGAACATTGGCCAGGCCGATGTCCGGGAAGGCATGGCGCGGTTGCGTGCGGCGCTGGTGGACTACACCGGCCGCTGAGACCGGGCCGCGTGCCGCCTACGCG
>DATHRJ010000010.1:0-9792 GCA_035465455.1 Lysobacter sp. | reverse complement strand
GCTTTCATCATCGGCAGCAGTCTGCATGAGGCGAGCCGCGGGAACCACCACCGTTCTTCCAACGGCGTACCGGACTGGAGTCCATGGCCGCGGCGCCGGCGCATGAAGAAGCGGTTCCGCGCCGGCACCACGAACACGGTCGGCACCGGCGTCCGCGGTGTCGCGTTCGGCCTGCAGCGACGCACTTCGTCGTGGGAAACGTACGGGCCTTCGAGCAACCGGCGCGCGCGCCCGTCGCCGGGTATCGCGGGTGCGAGTCGCGCCTGCGTAGCGGGTGGCATGGGGTTCTTCCTGCGGGTCTCGCAGGCCAGTGGAGCATCGCCGCGTGGCTGTCCTCAACGGCAGAGCCGGCTACCGATCCTGCCTGCCGATCCAGAACCCGTTCGGAGATTCCGCACCCCGCCGGGCGACATTCACCGACATCAGATCCGCTGCTCGGCCGATGCCGCCGGTAGAGCGCCGCGGCCAACCTGTTCCTGCGCGCTCTCCCTCCCGAGCGGCATCGCGACCCAAGGACGAACGATGTACCTGCGCGTCATGTGGCTACTGCTGTTGCTGTTGTTGCCCGCCGCGACCCTGTGCGCGGGCGAGGCGCCGCCCAGGCTCATGCTCGCGACCGGCTACGTCGCCGGCATCGAGGTCGGCGACTACTGGGTCAGCGAGAAGCTCGACGGCGTGCGCGGCCACTGGGACGGGCGCCGCCTGCGCACCCGTAGCGGATTGAGTGTCGAGCCCCCTGCCTGGTTCACCGCAGGCTGGCCGGCGGTGCCGATGGACGGGGAACTGTGGATGGGCCGCGGGCGCTTCGAGCAGATCAGCACGACGGTGCGCGCGGCCCGGGTCGACGACGCGGCGTGGCGCCGGGTACGTTTCATGGTGTTCGACCTGCCGTCCGACAGCAGGCGCTTCGAGGCACGCGTGGCCCGCATGCGCACCTTGCTCGACCAGGCCGGCATCGCCTGGCTGCGGCCGATACCGCAGTTCCGGGTGCGCGATGCCGGCGTACTGGACGCGCGGCTCAAGGCGGTCGTCGCCGCCGGCGGCGAAGGCCTGATGCTGCACCACCGCAACGCCCGCTACCGTGTCGGCCGCAGCGAGGACCTGGTCAAGCTCAAACCGTTCGACGATGCCGAGGCGCGCGTGGTCGGGCACACCGCAGGCCGGGGCAAGTACACCGGCATGCTGGGCGCGTTGATCGTGCAGCGGGCAGACGGACTGCGCTTCCGGCTGGGCAGCGGCCTCAGCGACGCGCAGCGCGCCACTCCACCGCCGGTCGGCACGGTGGTCACGTATCGCTACAACGGACTGACCGCCAACGGCGTGCCGCGGTTCGCCCGCTTCATGCGCATTCGCCCCGAGCTGTGAATGATGCCGGGGATCATGCCGCGGGCGGCCACTGCCGCAGTTGTTCCATCGGCACCCCGACGCGGAGGCAGGCGCGCGCCGCCACGCCATCGCTGAGCGCCGCGCGGAACAGCGGTGCGGCGCCGCGCAGCACGCCGGCGGCCGCGCGGTCGGCGAGGCGGCGCAGCGGCGGCCGCCCGAGCATCCGCAGCGCCCATTGCGGCAGCAGCGCCGCGCCCGCGCCGAGGAACAGCTCACGCGAGGCGCCCGCCACCGGGACCGGCAGGCGCAGGCGTTCGAGCACGTCGAGCACCTCGCGGGAACGCGCGTCGAAGCGCAGCTCGCCGCGCACGCGCCGGAAGTAGGCCGCGACCTGCGCCTCGCTGGACGGCACCTCGCGCGCGCCCAGCCGTTCGGCGACACGGCGCGTCTCGTCGTAATAGCGGTCGGCGATCGCCACCGGCACGGCGCGGCAATAGCGGCGATAGCCGTGGAGGAACCCGTACGCCTCGGTGACATGCACCCACGTCAGCAGGCCGGGATCGTCGGCGGAATACGCGCGGCCGTCCGTCCCGTACCCGTGGACCTGGCCGTGGATGCGCGCCACGCGCGCGATCAGCTGTTCGGCCTGCGTGCGGCCGGCGAAGGTGGTCCCGGCGACGAAGTTGGTGGTGCGACGCAGGCGGCCGACCAGGTCGTCGCGGAAGTTGGAGTGGTCCCAGACGCCGGACAGTGCGAGCGGATGCAGGGTCTGCAGCATCAGCGCGCAGAGCCCGCCGGAGAGCATGCCGGGGAAGTCGGCATGGATGCGCCAGGTCACGCTGTCGGGACCGAACAGGCCCGGATCACCGCGCGGCTGGTCGTAGTCGATGCCGCTTTGCCCGCGCGGGAAGGCCCCCAGCACCCAGCGACGGATCTGGGCCGTGGCCGGTGCGCCGAGTGTTTCGATCCAGCGGTTCATCGCGAGCCGGTCAGGCCCGCTGATCGCAGATGCGGAGCGCGCCTTGTTCCGCACGCGTCGTCGTCACCACGGCAACGCACTGCCGTTGGCGTGCCAGAACGTGCCGGTCTGTTCGATGTCGAGGGTATCGAGCCGCTCGACCAGTTGCCGCGCCGCCTGCTCCGGGCTGATGTCGCCGCCGCCGCCGACCATCTCGGTGGCGACGTAACCCGGGTGCAGCAGGAACACGGCAATACCGCGCGGCTTCAGGTCGATCGCGAGCGACTTGCCGATCGCGTTCACCGCCGCCTTCGAAGCGCGGTAGCCGTAATAGCCGCCCGAGTCGTTGTCGGCGACCGAGCCCATGCGGCTGGTGATGATGCCGATCCTGCTGCCGGTGCCCAGTTGCCCGAGCACCGCCTGCGCGACGCGCAGCGGCCCCAGCGCATTGACCTCGAACTGGCGGCGGATGCTGTCCAGGCCGGCTGCGTCGATCGAGCCGAGCGACTCGCGGCCGAGGATGCCGGCGTTGAGCACCAGCGTGTCGATCGTGGTGCCGTGCAGCCGTTGTGCGAGCGCGTCCAGCGCCTCGCCATCGGTGACGTCGACACCCGATTCGACCCGCGCGCCGGTCTTCTGCAGCGCCTCGCTGGCGTGGCGGCACACGCCGATGACGTGGTCGCCGCGGCCGGCGAACTGCTGGCTCAACGCCAGGCCGATACCGCGATTGGCGCCGGTGATCAGTACGGTCTTCATCTGCGGGGATTCCTTCGGGGGAGCAACAAGCTAATGGCGCCGACGGCGGCGCGGATCAACCCGGGGCATGCCGGGGCCGGCGGCAGAAACGCCGAAGCTGAGGCCTCAGATCACCGTGGACCGAGGTCGCGGATGCCGGTGATGGTGTCCAGCCACAGGTCGCGCGGTGCCGCGGCGACACCGGATGCGCCGTCGTCCAGCGGTTCCAGCCGGACCACCGCGTTGCTGCCCTCGTTGCCGCCGGGACCGTAGAACAGCTGCAGGATCGGCCGTGCCGCGACGATGCCGCGCAGCTGCGAGCCGTCGTCCAGTTGCAGCGCCACGCGCGCGCCGTTGGGCAGCGCGGCGATCAGCGCTTCCAGCCGGGCGATGGTCTCGGGGTCGGTGTGCACGCGGTTCGCGTTCCTGGTCATGCGCTGCTCCGTAGTTCAGGACATGCTGCCCGGCCCCCGGAAAAGCATGCGTGAACAGTGCCGGGGCATCCGCACCGCACCCGCGGTCCGGGAGGTTGCGACGATCGGGCGGTCGCGGCCGCCGTGGCTCGGTATAGTCGCGCCACCCGCCACCGTGGATCGGCCGATGTCGACTGGAAAAACCCCGCCGGACAATGCCCGGCTCGACAGGATCGTCGCCGATGCGCGGCGCAGCGCCGAGCAGCGCGACCTGGGCTATCGCGAGCGCGCACTCAAGATGTACCCGTGGGTCTGCGGCCGCTGCGCGCGCGAATTCACCCGCGCCAACCTGCAGGAACTCACGGTCCACCACCGCAACCACGACCACGACTTCAACCCGGCCGACGGCAGCAACTGGGAACTGCTGTGCGTGTACTGCCACGACAACGAGCACTCGCGTTACGTCGACCATACCGGCGTCAGCGCCGCGGCCGCCGAGGACCGCCACGTCGCCGCCACCGGCAATCCGTTCGCGAACCTGAAGGCATTGCTGAAGCGCGACGACTAGGCCGCGGCACGCCGGCAGCCGGGGGGCTACCATGCAGGGCGTTGCTTTTTTCGCGTCCCAGGAGTTGTCATGGCCCACGTCTACGGCCCAGGGCTGGTATTGCACATGTATCCCGACGAGCTGCTGAAGTTCGGCGCCAGCCATACGGTCGAGCCCGACGACGCGGTCGCCGCCCAGCACTACTTCCTGTGCCTCTCGGCCGACGCCAAGGAAGGCCTGTGGACGCCGCTGTACCTGACCCGCGGCCAGGACCGCCTCGCGATCCAGGAGGAGGCCAAGACCGGCCATCCGCGCTGGGCACGAGGGGTTTCCTACTATTCGCCCGATGAGCTGTGGCGGATCCCGCACAAGGCCGCCCAGCGTGGCGCCTCGGCCGCGTCCGATACCTCCGAGCCGAAAGCCCCGAACCGGGTCGCGCTGTCGTCGCTGCCGAGCCGCTCGCAGTTCCCGTCGGACACCGCGTTCCGGCTGCACCAGCGCAGTTAGGTTGCGCGTGCCATGAGCCTGCGTGCGGGCCTGCATCTGCTGCTGCACGTCGCGGTGCCGGGACTGGTCGCATGGCTGTTCTTCCGCCCGCGTTTCCAGCGCGCGTGGCTGTTGCTGCTGCTGGGCTGGCTGATCGACCTCGACCACCTGCTCGCCGATCCGATCTACGCGCCCGACCGCTGCAGCATCGGCTTCCATCCGCTGCACACCGCCCCGGCGACCCTGGTCTACGGCGCGCTGGTGATTCCTCGGCCGACGCGGCTGCTCGGGATCGGCCTGCTGATCCACATCGGCCTGGACCTGGTCGACTGCCTGTGGATGCGCCACGCGGGAAGCTAGCGCGGGCGTCACGCGCGCCTGCCTAAAGTGCCTCCAGCGCCGCAGTGGTGCGTCAAAAGAGGAAGCGGAGCAATGAACGAATCGATCGGCAAGATCCCGGCGGGCACCCTGGTGGTGGTCGCCGATGGCGAGGGCGCGCGGGTATTCCGCAACGTCGCCAATGGCAACGGCGAAGGCCTGACCCTGAAGCAGTTCGACCTGCTGGAACTGATGAACATGAACGATGACGGTCCCGCCGGCGTACAGCCGGCCGAGTCGACCGGTCAACAGATCGACGAAGCCACGTTCGCCAAGCAGTTGGCACTGCGGCTCAACGCCGGCGCGCTCAAGGACGACTACGCGCACCTGGTGCTGATCGCCGACCCGCAGACGCTCGGGCAGATGCGCCCGCTGCTGCACAAGGAAACCCGGCAGCGGCTGCTCGGCGAGATCGCCAAGACCCTGACCAATTCGCCGCTGGAGGACATCGAACGCGCCTTGGGTTGAGCCGGTCGCGGCGCGCACATCCGCATCACGCGGCGTTCGGCGCGGGCAGGTCGCAAGACGCGCCTGACCGACGGGGCCGCGGCGCTGCGTTTGGTCCACACGATCGGGCGCCGTGCCGCAACCGCGCCGCCGCCCGCCTCAGGAGAGCGCCCATGGCCCGCCCCGTCTGGTCCGGAACCTTGTCGTTCGGACTGCTGAACATCCCGGTTTCACTGATGTCCGGCGAGCGCCGCACCGACATCTCGTTCCGCATGCTCGACTCGCGCAACAACGCGCCGGTGCGCTACGAGCGGGTCAACGCCGAGACCGGTGACGAGGTGCCGTGGAAGGACATCGTAAAGGCGTTCGAATACGACAAGGGCAACTACGTCGTGCTCGAGCCGGAAGACATCAAGTCGGCCGCACCCGAGAGCCATCATGCGATCGAGGTCGAGAGCTTCGTGGATGCGAGCGCGATCGGTCCGCAGTACTTCGAAAAACCCTACGTGCTGGTGCCGGCCAAGAAGGCCGAGAAGGGCTACGTGCTGCTGCGCGAAGCGCTCGCGCGGACCGGCAAGATCGGCATCGCCCGCGTGGTCATCCGCACCCGCGAGAACCTGTGCGCGGTGATGCCGCAGGACAATGCGCTGCTGCTGTTGATGATGCGCTACCCGCAGGAACTGGTCGACGTCGCCGAATACGACCTCCCCGAAGGTGCCGGCGCCGACTACCGGATCACTGCCAAGGAGCAGCAGTTCTCCGAGCAACTGATCGAGACCATGTCCGGCGAGTGGGATCCGGAGCAGTACCAGGACCAGTTCCGCGAGCGCCTGCAACAGGTCATCAAGCAGCGCATGAGCGAGAAAGGCCTGGTCAAGCGGCACGAGGAGGAACCGGCGGTGGCGGAGAACGCGGCCACCAACGTGGTCGACTTCATGTCGCTGCTGCAGCAGAGCATCCAGAGCAAGGCGCGTACGCCCGCCAAGAAGCGTCCGGCCGCTGGCGACGCGGTCGCGACCCGGGCGGCGAAGAAGCCGGCGGCGAAAAAGGCGGCAAAGAAAGCCGCCGCAAAGGGCGCGGAAAAGTCAGCGAAGAAGGTCGCCGTCACGAAGCAGGCGGCAAAGAAGACCCGCAATGGAAGGAGCCGGGCAGCCTAGCCTGGGGTCGCGCGCAAACAGCGCGCCGCGAGCGGTGCGCCACCAGCGATTGCACGACCGGCGATACACGGCCTGGGCAGGGAGAGTGCGCAGGAGGTCGCCTGTTCAGAGTGCTGCTGAGCGCTCGCGCATCGTCACAGCGCTGAACTGTTCAGCGCAGTGAAGTCCCACGAGGTCACGTGCGACGTTACTCTCTCCGACATGAAGACGATTTTCACCTTCCGCTCGCGCCGTCGTCACGGACTGCTGCGCGTCGTTGCACTCGCGCTGCTGACGTCGGCCTGTGCGACCACCCAGCGCCCGCAGGTCGCCCCGGTTCCAGCGTCGGCGGCGTCGATCCGGCCGGTCGAGGTGACACTGGCACGCGAGGATCTGGCGACGGTGCTGGCCGCGCTGGCACCGCAGGCCGATCCGGCGGTGCTGCGCTATGCCGTGCAGGCGCAGCAATGCGCGGTCGCCAGCGGCGCGGTCACCGAGCCAGAGCGGCTCGCCGTGATCGACTATTCGCGTCCCTCGACCCTGCCGCGGCTGTGGGTGTTCGACCTGCGCGGGCGCAAGCTGCTGTACTCCGAGCACGTCGCCCACGGCAAGCACAGCGGCGCCAACCTCGCCAACGCGTTCTCCAACGTCGAAGGCAGCTTCAAGTCGAGCCTGGGGCTGTTCAGCGCCGCGGAAACCTACGTCGGCGGAAACGGCTACTCCCTGCGCATGGACGGGCTCGAGCCTGGATTCAATGACCGCGCTCGCGAGCGGCTGCTGGTGATCCACGGCGCCGACTACGTCAACCCGGTGCAGGCGAAGAAGCAGGGGCGGCTCGGTCGCAGCTACGGCTGCCCGGCGCTGCGCCGCGCGGTCGCCGACGGTGTGATCGACAGCCTCAAGGATGGGCAACTGGTGTTCGCCTACTATCCGGACACCAAGTGGCTGGGCTCGTCGCGGTTCCTCAATTGCGCGGCGACCGCCTCCGCCAAAGGCCCGACCCGCGGCTAGTCTTCACGCGGCGCCGCAAGCGGCTCGCGCAGCATTCGTCGTCATTCAGTTTCAGGCGGCCCCAGCGATGGTTCACTACAGGTTCTTCCCGGCAATCGGCTGGACGACGGCATCAACGACCCGCGGCGCCCGCGCATGCTGAAATGGACTCTGGTGTTCCTGGCCGGGGTGCTGGTCGGCGCCAACGCGGTGTACTTCGTGATGACCCGGGACGCGCCGCGACCGACGGACCCGCTGGCAATCGAGCGGGCGCCGACGCCGGCCGACGCGTTGCCAGGCGGCCCGGCGCCAGCGCCGGCGGACGAGCCGATCCCGGCGCCGGTTCCTGGAGTCGATACGACCCGCAACGCCCCCAATGTCCCCGCCGCACCTGTCGTGGTGCGCCCCGGTGGCCTGCTGGTGCCGGTGGAAGGCATCACCGCCACCGCGTTGAGCAACACCTTCGCGGACGCGCGGGGCAGCGAAAGGGTGCACGAGGCGATCGACATCATGGCGCCGCGCGGCACTGCGGTACTCGCGGTTGCCGACGGACACGTCGAGAAGCTGTTCGACAGCAAGCAGGGCGGACTGTCCCTGTATCAGTTCGATCCCGCCGGCAGGTTCGCTTACTACTACGCGCACCTGGACCGCTACGCCCCCGGGTTGGTCGAGGGCAAGCGGCTGCGCCGCGGCGAGGTGATCGGTTACGTGGGCAGTACCGGCAACGCCAATGTCGACGCGCCGCACCTGCATTTCGCCGTGTTCGTGCTCGGACCGGAGAAGCAGTGGTGGAAAGGCACGCCGATCAACCCGTATCCATTGCTGGGCGGGCAGTAGGGCACACCGCGGCACCTTGGGTTGGCCCCGGTGCGGTCCCATACTGGCGGCATGAAACTTTCCTCCGACAACCCCGAGCACGGCTTCCAGTTCCCCGGAACCTTGGAGCTCAGCGCGATGGGTCCGGCAGAGGCCGGGCTGGAGCGCGAGCTGCCGGCCCTGCTGACCGCGGCCGGGATCGACGTGCAGTTCGAGACGATCCAGTGGAAGCACTCATCCAATGGCCGCTTCGTTTCGGTGCGCATCGGCTTCCGCGCCAACGACCGGGTCCAGCACGAGCTGGCCCATCAGGTGCTGCGCGACCATCCCGAGGTGAAGTGGACGCTGTGACGGCCGCCACGCCGGCGCTGCCGGTCGCGCGCTTGCGCGACCTGGGTCGCCAGTCCTACGAGCCGGTCTGGCGCGCGATGCAGGCGTTCACCGATGCCCGCGACCCGGACACCGCCGACGAGCTGTGGCTGGTCGAGCACGATCCGGTGTTCACCCTCGGCCAGGCCGGCAAGCCCGAGCACGTGCTGCTGCCCGGCGACATCCCGGTGATCCACGTCGACCGCGGCGGCCAGGTGACTTACCACGGGCCCGGGCAACTGGTGCTGTATCCGCTGCTGGACCTGCGGCGGCTGAAGCTCGGCGTGCGCGAGTACGTATGCCGCATCGAGCAGGCGATCATCGACACCCTGGGCGACTGGAACATCGAGGCGTCGCGACGCGAGGGCGCGCCCGGCGTGTACGTCGCCGGTGCCAAGATCGCCGCACTCGGGATCCGGGTGCGCCGCGGCTGCAGCTTCCATGGGCTCGCGTTCAACATCGACATGGACCTGTCGCCGTTTTCGCGCATCAACCCCTGCGGCTACGCGGGGTTGCAGGTGACCTCGATGGTAGACTTGGGCGGCCCGTCGGGGCTCGCCGCGGTCAAGCCGGCGCTGGTCGAGCATGTCGCCAGCCAGTTCGGCCTGACGGTGGCACCGGCGCCGCCGACGTTCTGATTTCGTCGTCGGCGCACGGGGTCGAGCGCTCGGCGCAAGCGTGCTTTCTGCGTGCCCCCATCCCAGCCGCCTCCAATGAATGGGAGGCAGCGCCCACACCAAGAGCTCCCGATCGCCATGACCGATTCCACCAGCAAATCCATACCGCTCGCCGTGGTCGGTGGCGGCGCGGAACCGGCGGCGCTGGTGCCCGGGGTCAAGCAGCTTGGCGGCGACAAGATCCACCGCTCGCCGGTGCAGTTCGCCGACGCGCCGGTGCTGCGCAAGCCGTCGTGGATCCGGGTGCGGATCCCGTCGGGGAACTCGGTGGCGCTGCTCAAGGCGAAGTTGCGCGAGAACCGCCTCGTCACCGTGTGCGAGGAGGCCAGCTGCCCGAACATCCACGAATGCTTCAGCCACGGCACCGCCACGTTCATGATCCTCGGCGAGGTCTGCACGCGGCGTTGCTCGTTCTGCGACGTCGCCCATGGCCGGCCCAAGCCGCCCGACGCCTCCGAGCCGCTGACCCTGGCGCACACGGTGGCGGACATGGGCCTGAAATACGTGGTGGTGA
>DATHRJ010000009.1:0-4320 GCA_035465455.1 Lysobacter sp. | reverse complement strand
TCGACACGGTCGGGTTCGATATCAACGCCACCCGCATCGTCTCGTTGCGGGGCGGGCACGACAGCACCATGGAGGTCGGCGCGGCGGAACTCGCCGCGTCGCCGCGCCTGCGCTTCAGCAGCGAGCTCGGCGATCTGCAGGCCTGTACGGTGTACATCGTGACGGTGCCGACGCCGATCGACAGCGCCAAGCGTCCCGACCTGCGCCCGCTGATCCGTGCCAGCGAAACGCTGGGCACGGTGCTCAAGCGTGGCGATGTCGTCGTGTACGAGTCGACGGTTTACCCGGGCTGCACCGAGGAGGTCTGCGTGCCGATCCTGGAGCGGGTGTCGGGCCTCAGGTTCAACGAGGATTTTTTCGCCGGCTACAGCCCGGAGCGCATCAACCCCGGCGACAAGCTGCACCGCGTGTCCTCGATCCTGAAGGTCACGTCAGGGTCGACACCCCAGGTGGCGGACTTCGTCGACGGTCTTTATTCGCGGGTGATCACCGCCGGCACCCACAAGGCCAGTTCGATCAAGGTCGCCGAGGCGGCCAAGGTGATCGAGAACACCCAGCGCGACCTCTACATCGCCCTGGTCAACGACCTGGCGATCCTGTTCAACAAGCTCGGCATCGACACGCTGGAAGTGCTTGAGGCAGCCGGCACCAAGTGGAACTTCCTGCCGTTCCGCCCGGGCCTGGTCGGCGGTCACTGCATCAGCGTCGACCCGTACTACCTGACCCACAAGGCGCAGGAAGTGGGGCACCACCCGGACGTGATCCTCGCCGGTCGCCGCACCAATGACGGCATGGGTACCTATATCGCCAGTGAGCTGGTGCGGCTGATGGTGTGCAAGGGGATCAACCCGGTTCGCGCCCGTGTGCTGGTGCTGGGGCTGGCGTTCAAGGAGAACTGCCCGGACCTGCGCAATACGCGGGTGGTGGACATCATCGCCGCGCTGCGCACTTACAACGCCTGCGTCGACGTGCACGACCCCTGGGTGGACAGCGCCGAGGCCGGGCACGAATACGCGCTGGTGCCGATCGCCACGCCCGAGCCCGGTGCTTACGATGCGGTGATCATCGCGGTGGGCCACCAGCAGTTCGTGGCGCTGGGTACCGATGGCATCCGCGCGTTCTGCAAGCCCGAGTCGGTGTTGTATGACGTCAAGTACGTGCTGCCGCGGGCGGATGTCGACGGCCGTCTCTGACATGATGGGGCTATTTGCAGGGGACGGGCGTCGATGAAGATATTGGTTACCGGTACCGCGGGTTTCATCGGCTCGCACGTGGCGTTGAAATTGCTCGAGCGCGGCGACGAGGTCATCGGCTTCGACAGCCTCAACGACTACTACGACGTAAACCTGAAGAAGGCGCGGCTGGCGCGCTTTGCCGACCACCCGGGTTACACCCATGTCCATGCGGATCTGGCCGATCGCGCGGCGGTGGAAGCGGTGTTTGCGACCCACAAGCCGCAGCGCGTGGTCAACCTGGCGGCGCAGGCCGGCGTGCGCTACGCCGCGGAAAACCCGCACATATACGTGGCCAGCAACGTCACCGGCTTCCTGCACATTCTTGAAGGCTGCCGCCACCACGGGGTGGAGCACCTGGTGTTCGCGTCGACCAGTTCCGTCTACGGTGCCAACACCCGCATGCCGTTCTCCGAGCACCAGTCGGCCGAGCACCCGCTGACCATGTACGCGGCGACCAAGAAAGCCAACGAGCAGATGGCGCACAGCTACGCGCACCTCTACGGCATCCCCAGCACCGGGCTGCGCTTTTTCACCGTGTATGGCCCGTGGGGCCGGCCGGACATGGCGCTGTTCCTGTTCACCAGGGCGATCCTCGCCGGCGAGCCGATCCGGGTGTTCAACCACGGCCGGCACAAGCGCAGCTTCACCTATGTCGACGATATCGCCGAAGGGGTGATCCGCACGCTGGACAAGGTGCCCGGGCGCGACCCGCAATGGGATGGGATGGCACCGGATCCGGCCAGCAGCGGGGTGGCGCCGTACCGGTTGTTCAACATCGGCAAGGAGCAGCCCGTCGAGCTGCTGCGCTACATCGAGGTGATCGAACAATGCCTGGGTCGCAAGGCCGAGATGGAGTTGCTGCCGCTACAGCCGGGCGACGTGCCCGATACCGAGGCCGACGTGTCGGAACTGGTGCGCGCGGTGGACTATCGTCCCCAGGTGTCGGTGGAGGTGGGGGTGCGGCGGTTCGTGGACTGGTACCGGGCGTACTACGGCACGCCATGAACCCGCACCGCAGCGCGCGCCCGGCGCGGTGACGGTCAGCCTAGTAGTAGCTGGTTCACGAGGTCCACGTACTGGCGCATCGCCATTTCCGGCTCGGTGCCCTTCAGTTGCGCCCAGGCTTCGTGCTTGGCGGTGCCGACGAAATCGAAAAAGCCCGGTTTCGGCGCGGTGATGTCACCTTCGGTCGCCTGCTTGTACAAGCCGTACAGGCGCAGCAAGGTCGCATTGTCGGGTCGCTCGGGCAGCCGCTGCGCATCCTGCGTGGCCTGTTCGAACGCCTCCATCAGGGTCGGCATGGCGTCTCCTCCAGGGGAGGGCGATGGTGAATCACAGCATGCCGTGTCCGGTATGGTCAACCGCGTTTCATGGGGTCGTTTGCCTGCTATCAAGGCAACTGATGAAGCGTGGAATGCCTTGCCCGGACCATCGGGTCCGCTCAGTACGCGTGGCACTGCTTGAACCTGACAGGCGTTTCGCTGCCGGCCCGGGCCTGCAGCTGCAGGCGAGAGGCGCGCAATTCGTCGTAACGCTCGATCGTGGCGCACAGCAAAGCGACGTCTTCTGCGCTTGCATCGTCGTCAGTCAAGTACACCACGAGGGTCGAGCGCGTAGCCCAGCTCGCCTCTTCCACCCCCGGCAACGCGGAAATCTCGCGCATCGCAGCTTCGCGGCGTTGCTCCTCGCTTCCGGGCGCGACCGCGAGGGGGTCCGCCACAGCGGCATTGGCTGGCGGTGCGGCTGGCGCAACGGTATCCGCCGTGGCGCGGGAAACTGCAGTAACGGACGCAGGCGCCGGATCGGGGACGGCGGGCGAGGGCAGCAGCATCGCCAAGGCGAATCCCCCCAGCAGCGCCACCAGCCACGACAGCTGGATGTCGCGCAACGTCTGTCCGCGGGCGCGTTGCTGCAGATCCAGGCGCAAGCTCTGCGGCAGCAGCGGTTCGACCAGCGACCACACCGTTGGACCGTCAAGCAGTTCGATTCCGGGCGTGCCCTTGGCGTCCGCATCCACCTGTCCCAGCGTGGCCAGGATGCCGCCGCCGGCGCCGGTGTCGCGTACGGAATGGGCGAGGTCGGCGACCTGGGTCGCGGTAATCACCTCGCCAAGGTTCTGCTTGCACCCCACCAGCCAGGCCTGGTCGTCCCGACTGAGTACCAGGTCGGCCGGCTGACCCCTTTGCGGCCTCGCCGCGGAGGGGTCGTGATCGAATCCCTGGGCGCGCAGTGCGCCGACCACGAAGTCCGCATATTCGCGCCAGCGCATCGAGGCCAGGCTGGTGACGCCCCTGCCCACGAGGAGTTTCGGCTGGCGCACGATCCACAGGTAGGCAGTGATGCCTGCGCCCAGCACGATGGTGATGCCCAGTGCGGTGCCGATCAATGAAGCAGTAAGCATCCTGCGATTGCCTTTTTCTTGGGTTGTACGAGGCGAAATAGTAACCGCGCCGCGGCCATCAGGTTGCAGCCGGTCAGCAGCCGGGCCGCGCGCCTGCGCAGCCGGTCACAGTTACCGGTGTGTGTGGTGTAGGTGCGGGGCCGGTGCTACTTGCGCGCGGAGGTCGCCGACTTCCTGGCGGGCTTGTTGGCTGACTTCGATGCGGTTTTGGCAGGCGACGCGGGCCTTGCGGCTGACGCCGCCTTGGACGCGCGCTTGGTCGCCTTCTTTGCAGGCGCCGCCGCCCTGGTTGCCCCCGCGGCTCCGGCCTTTCGGCCGCCGTTGTGCTTTCGCAGTTCGGCCGACAGCGACTCCACGCGCCGGCTCAGTTCCGCCAGTTCCTCGCGATCCGGGACGCCAAGCCGGGTGAGCGCACGGCGAACCCCGCCTTCCACGGCTGCTTCTAGTTGCTCCCAGGTACCCGTTGCCCGTGCGGCGGCGGAATCGACCCCGGTCTCGACCACATCGCGGACCACTTCAGCCTGGGTGTCGGCAAATCTCAGCGCCGATTTTTCGAGATTGAGACCCTCCTTGACCAGGCCCTCGAACAGCTTGGTGCTCTCGGCCTGCGCGCGGGCGAATGCGCCGACGCCTGCCAGCCAGATCTGCTGCGCCGTGTCGGTCAGGCTTTGGGAAAGGCGCGCG
>DATHRJ010000008.1:0-17084 GCA_035465455.1 Lysobacter sp. | reverse complement strand
CGACCCACCTGCTCCTGCGTTCCCACTCATTGTCAGCGTCCTTCCGTACCGGTGCGCTTGCTGGCGTCCGCGCGCCAGACAAGCAGTAATTCAGCCACTGCGAGGTCGGCGCGCACGGTGGTCCGCAGCAACTCACGGGCCCGGTTGGCGCGCTCGAACCAGGCCGCCAGCCTGCGCGAGCGCAGCGGGTCGGTCAAGCTGTCGGCAGCATGCGCGAGCGCGATGTCGGCGGCGTGCCGCAGTCGCAGGTCCGCCTGCCCGTCCGCGACCCAGCGCTGCGAGGTCGCGACCACGGCTGCGTTGCCACTGGCCAGACCCGCCAGGTCCAGGGCAACTTCGCGCCGCAACGCCAGTCCGTCGCCCTGCAGCCACTCGTGCGCCAGGCCCGGATGCCCGCGCGCGGCATCCAGTGCCTCGGCCGCTGCGGCTTCGCTGCAACCCTGTGCGGCCAGCCAGGCCATCGCTTCCTCACGCGGCGGCAGGCGGAACTCCAGGCGCTGGCAACGGCTGCGGATGGTCGCCGACAGCCGCGCCGGATGCGCGCTGAGCAGCCACAGGTAACGCCCCGGCACCGGCTCTTCCAGGGTCTTGAGCAGGGCATTGCTGGCTGCGTGGTTGATCGCGTCGGCAGGGTCGATGATCACCACCTGCGCGCCGCCATACTGCGCGGACAGCGCCATCTTCTCCGACAGCCTGCGCACCTGGTCGATCACGATCTCGCTGCGCAGCTTCGGCGGCCGCCCCTTCTCGTTGAACTCGTAGCTGATGAACCTGAGGTCCGGATGGCCCGAGTGGCCCTGCGGGTGCGCCAGCGATCCATCGGGACGCTGTTCCAGCGGGTCGGACTGATTGCGGCTGGCGAACAAGCGGCACCCGCGGCACTGGCCGCAGGGTTCGCCGTCGGGGTTGCGCTCCACGCACAGCAGGCGCTGTGCCAGGCGCTCGGCCACCGCGCGCTTGCCCAGCCGGGCCGGGCCGCAGAACAGCAGGCCATGGCCCAGGCGGCCCGCATCGATCGCACGGGCCGCCTGGGCGTAGATGCGTTGCTGCCACGGCGACATCGAGGGGATGCTCACGCCGCCTCCGAAATGCGCATCCGCAGCGCCGCCACCGCCTGCGCCGCCACCTGCTCGGCCGGCGGGGTGGCGTCGATCAACCGGAAGCGTCCCGGCTCGGCCGCCGCTCGCGCGAGGTAGGCGCCGCGCACGCGCTCGAAGAATTCATCGCGTTCTGCTTCGATCCGGTCCGCCGCACCGCGCCCGCGCACACGTTGCAGGCCGACGGTGACAGGAACATCCAGCAACAGCGTCAGCGCCGGGGTGATCCCGACCACGCGCCGCTCCAGCTCGGCGATCAGGTCCACGTCCAGCCCGCGGCCGCCGCCCTGGTAGGCATAGCTCGCATCGGTGAACCGGTCGCTGATCACCCATGCGCCGCGCTGCAATGCCGGCAGGATGGTTTCGCGGACATGCTGGGCGCGCGCCGCGAACATCAGCAGCAGCTCGGTCTCGGCCGCGGGGGGTTCGTGCGAGCCTGCGTGCCCGGGGGTGCGCAGCAACAGCAGGCGTATCTGCTCGGCCAGCGGTGTTCCACCCGGCTCCCGGGTGCAGACCACTTCACGGCCGCTGGCCTCCAGCGCGTCGCGCAGTGCCGCCAGCACGGTTGACTTTCCTGCGCCCTCGCCGCCTTCCAGCGTGACGAAACGGGGCCAGACCTGCAGCGTCATTGCGCACTCGGCGAGCGGGCGTTCTCGCGATAGCGCTGCACGTACTCGCGCACGGCCGCGTTGTGTTCGCCCAAAGTGCGCGAGAACACGTGGCGGCCGCTGCCATCGCCGATCGCAACGAAATACAGGGTGTCGCCATCGGCCGGATTGGCCACGGCGCTCAAGGCATCCACGCCCGGCATCGCGATCGGCGTCGGCGGCAGGCCATCGCGCGTGTAGGTGTTGTAGGGCGTGTCGGTGAGCAGATCGCTGCGGCGGATGTTGCCGTCGTAATTGGCAATGCCGTAGATCACCGTCGGATCGGTTTGCAGGCGCATGCCGATCCGGAGCCGCCGCTCGAACCAGCCCGCGATCTGGGGTCGCTCCGAGGCAATGCCGGTTTCCTTCTCGACGATCGACGCGAGGATCAGCATCTCCTCCGCCGTCCGCAGCGGCGTATCCGGGTCGCGCTGCGCCCAGGCGGCCGCGAGCGCCCGCTCCATCGCCGCGTTGGCGCGGCGCAGCACGTCCAGGTCGCTGTCGCCAGCGGTGTAGGCGTAGGTTTCCGGCAGGAACCGCCCCTCGGGATGCACGCCGGGTTGGCCGATCGCCTGCATCAACGCCGCGTCGTCCAGGTCCGGCGCCTTCTGTTCGAACGGCGCTCGCGCCAGCGCCGCGCGCAGTTCGCGGATGTTCCAGCCCTCCACGATGGTGAAACGGCGCTGCACCACCTTGCCGTCGCGCATCGCGAGCAGCAGCTCGCGCGGCGTGGTGCCGGGCACGAGCGCGTACTCGCCCACGTGCAGGCGTCCATCGGCGTCGAGCTGACGCGCCAGCAGGCGCCATTGGATCTCTTCGCCATCGCTGATCCCGAGTTCGCGCAACTTGCCGATCACCACCGGTAGCGAGTCGCCGCGTTCGATCTGCACGCTCTGGCCAGCCTCGATGCCCGCAATGGACGCGTCGGCAAACCCCGTGTACCGCTCCCATAGCAGCCAGGCGGCCGCGCCAGCGAGCAGCAGCAGGATCAGGACGAACACGCCGGAACGGCGCTTGCGGGTGTGGGTCACGGCAACTCCGGGAATCTCAGGACGACCATTGAGGCGGCGGAAAACCGGCATGAGCGCGCGCGAGCTGTTGCTGCAGCGCCGGGACCTGTGGATGCAGGGACCATTCGCGCGTTCCCAGCCGTGCTACCGGGAGGATACCGCGCACCGCATTGCACAGGAAAACCGCATCGGCGGTCTCCACGTCGGCGACCTCGATCACCGATGGCTCGATCGCGAGCGCGCCCAGCACCCACTGCCGGCAGATCCCGGCAACCCCGCAGCGATCCACGGCCGGCGTGCGCCAGCGCGCGCCATGCAGCACGAACACGTTGGCCGCGGTCGCGCACACCACCTGGCCGTCGCCGCTGCGCATCAGGCCTTCGTGCGCATCGCGTTCAGCTGTTGGCAGCTGCAGCCATTCCGCGCGGGCCAGCACCTGCTCGAGCCGGTTGCAGTGCTTGATCCCGGCCAGCGCCGGCTGCACCGCCAGCCGGGTCTCGCACCAGCGCAGGTCCAGCCCCGCGTCGGGCGGAGGCGGCGGTAGCGGATGCCGCGACAGCACCCAGGTTGGCGTGGCTACGGCGGGCAGGCCATAGCCGCGCCCGCCGTCGCCGCGACTGACCACCAGCTTCAGCACGGCGTCGTCACCCGCCAGCAGCGCCGCCGCTTCGCTGGCCACCTGCACCTGGTCCGGCAAGGCCATCCGCAGCCGCTCGGCGCCTGCGGTCATCCGCGCCCAGTGCGCTTCCCACCACGGGACCGTGCCACGACGCGCACGCATGGTCTCGAACAATCCGTCGCCGTAGGCGAAGCCGCGGTCCGTGCCGGGGATCGCATCGACGCGCGCGGTGCCCACGAAGCAGCGCACGCTCATCCCGCCACCCCGAGCGCGCGCAGCATGCCGCGCGCCTTGGCGCGGGTCTCGTCGAGCTCGCGCTGCGGATCGGAGTCGGCGACGATGCCGGCACCGGCGCGGAAACGCACCACGCCGCCCTCGAGCTCTGCGCTGCGAATCAGGATGTTGAGGTCCAGGTCGCCGTCGCGATTGAGCCAGCCCATCGCCCCGGTGTACGCGCCGCGCCCCTCGCCTTCCAGCTCGGCGATGATCTGCATGCAGCGCACCTTCGGGCAGCCGGTGATCGTCCCGCCCGGGAACACCGCAGCGATCACCTCGCCCGGCGTGGTGCCGTCGCGGAGTCGGCCGCGCACGTTGCTGACGATGTGATGCACATGCGCGTAGCTCTCGACCGTCATCAGTTCGTCGACCTCGACGCTGCCCGGCGTGCACACCCGGCCGAGGTCGTTGCGCTCCAGGTCGATCAGCATCACGTGCTCGGCGCGTTCCTTCGGGTGCCCGATCAGCTCGCGCATGCGCGCGTGATCGTCATCGTCGGCCGTGCGCGGCCGGGTGCCGGCGATCGGCCGCGTCTCGACCAGGTCGCCGCGCACCGACACCAGTCGCTCCGGCGAGGCGCTGACCACCGCCCAGCCATCGCCGGCGAACACCCCGGCGAACGGTGCCGGGTTGTTCTGGCGCAGCCGCTGGAACAATGCCGCCGGCTCGATCGCCTGCCCGAAACTGGCGCGCCAGCCGCGCGACAGGTTCGCCTGGAACACGTCGCCCGCCGCGAGGTATTCGAGCACGCGCTCGACGCCGTCGGTATAGCGTTGCGGCTCGTCCTCCTCGACGGTGTGCGGCGGCTGCCATGCAGGCAGCGGCGCGAGCGAGGCCAGCGATTGGACATCGGCGACCATCGCTTCCAGCAGCGCGGCGTGTTCCGGTTCGGCGACCGCGATGCACTCGCCGCTGACGCGATCGCGCAACACTGCCGCCGGGCATCGCAGCGCGATGGCCACGGGCAGCGCACCGGCGGCGGCCGGCAAGCGCAACACGGGCTCGACCTGGGCGGCCAGTTCGTAGGAGAAAAGCAGGGCCCAGCCGCCCCGGAACGGCCAGCGCGGCTCGTCGCGGACCCGCTTGAGCGACTGCCACGCGGCATCGAGCGCGGTGAGAAACTCACCCGTCACGACCTGGCCCCGCGCATCGCGGGTCACGCCATCGGCATCCAGCGCGAGCGATTCGCCGCTGGCGACCAGCAGCAGGTCCCAACGGCCCTGGGCGGTGCCATCGGCGCTGGATTCCAGCAGCATCCGGTAGCGCGCCGGCTCCAGCCGGTGCAGGTCGAGCAGGTCGATCGACGGCGGCAGCGCGCGCGTCAGCAACACGACGACACGCCTCTCATCCGTGCCGGCAGGCGGCGGTCAAAGCCGACGGAACACCAGCGTGCCATTGGTGCCGCCGAAGCCAAAGCCATTCGACATCGCCACGTCCACCTGCGCCTGGCGCGCGACGTTGGGCACGTAATCCAGGTCGCAGCCCTCACCGGGTTCGTCCAGGTTGATCGTCGGCGGAATGATGCCGGTGTGCAGCGCCATCACCGAGAAGATCGCCTCGGCGCCGCCGGCCGCGCCGAGCAGGTGCCCGGTCATCGACTTGGTCGAACTGACCATGGTCTTGTAGGCGTGGTCGCCGAGCGCACGCTTGATCGCCAGGGTTTCGGCCAGGTCGCCCAGCGGGGTCGAGGTGCCGTGCGCATTGAGGTAACCAATCTCTTCCGGCTCGACCTTCGCATCGCGCATCGCCATCGCCATGCAGCGTGCGGGGCCTTCGCCGTTCTCGCTGGGCGCGGTCATGTGGTACGCATCGGAAGTCGCGCCGAAGCCGGCAAGCTCGCAATAGATGCGCGCGCCGCGGGCCCTGGCGTACTCCAGCTCCTCCAGCACCAGGATGCCGGCGCCGTCACCGAGCACGAAGCCGTCGCGCTGACGGTCCCAGGGGCGCGAAGCCGCGGCCGGATCGTCGTTGCGGGTGGACATGGCCTTCATCGAGCAGAAGCCGCCGACGGACGTCGGTGACGAGCCGCGCTCGGCGCCACCGGCGATCATGACGTCGGCGTCGCCGTACTGGATCATCCGCATCGCCATGCCGATCGAATGGTTGGATGTCGCGCATGCCGAGACCGCGGAAAAATTCGGCCCCTTGATCCCGGTCAGCAGCGACACCTGCCCCGGCAGCATGTTGTTGATCGTGCTGGGCACGTAGAACGGCGAGATCTTGCGCGGGCCGCCCTGCAGGTATTTCTCGGTCTGCTCCTCGATGCCGAGGATGCCGCCGATGCCGGAACCGATCAGCGCGCCGATGCGCTCGGCGTTGCTGTCGTCGATGACCAGGCCGGCATCGGCGATCGCCATCAGTGAGGCCGCCACGCCGTAGTGGATGAAGCTGTCCATCTTCTTGGCGTCTTTCGCCGGCACCCAGTCGGCCGGATTGAAATCGCGCACTTCGCCGGCGATCCGCGTGGCGAAGGCCGCTGCGTCAAAATGGCTGATCGGGCCGATGCCGGAGCGGCCATTGACGATGCCATCCCAGGTGCTGGCCAGGTCGTTGCCGAGCGGCGAGACGATTCCAAGACCGGTGACCACTACGCGACGATTGGACATGAAGAGCTCCGCTTGCGAACACGGTGCCGGCTAGAACGCCGGCTGGACGATGTGACTGACGATTTGACCTGACTACCTGCGGGAGCTGGCGCCGCAGCCATCGCAGAAAAACGCAGGGCCGCGATGCGGCCCCGGTCTGTCCTGGAAGGAAGCGCGTGGTGCGCCTGTAGTTGCAGGCGCGACACGGCATTCCATCAAGCTGCGATCACGCCTTGACGTGCGCCTTGACGTAATCGATTGCCTGCTGCACCGAGGTGATCTTCTCGGCTTCCTCGTCGGGGATCTCGCACTCGAACTCTTCTTCCAGAGCCATCACCAGTTCGACGGTATCCAGCGAGTCCGCGCCCAGGTCTTCGACGAACGAAGCGTTGTTGGTGACTTCGTCTTCTTTCACGCCCAGTTGTTCGATGACGATTTTTTTGACGCGTTCTTCGATGCTGCTCATTGTGCTCACTCCGCCCGCGAGGGATTTTCGATGGAATAGTCTAAAGGAATCGGGGGCATCCGCGAATAGCTGCGAATTCCCTTTTGCTTTCAAGCGCTTATGTTACAGGTGGAAAATGGCTTGCAACTTCGTAAAAGGTGTTACGGCATGTACATGCCGCCGTTGACGTGCAGGGTTTCACCGGTGATATAGGCCGCCGATGGGCTGGCCAGGAACGCCACGGCGTTGGCGATGTCCGCAGGCGCGCCAAAATGGCCCAGGGCAATCTGACCGAGCATCGCCTGCCGGGCATCCTCTGGCAGCGACTTGGTCATGTCGGTATCGATGAACCCCGGGGCGACCACGTTGACGGTGACGCCGCGGCTTCCGATCTCTCGGGCCATCGACTTGCTGAAGGCGATGATGCCGGCCTTGGCTGCGGCATAGTTGGCCTGCCCGGCGTTGCCGGTCACCCCGACCACCGAAGCGATATTGATGATCCGTCCCTTGCGGGCCTTCATCATCGAACGCATGACCGCCTTGCTGGTGCGGAACACGCTGGTGAGGTTGGTGTCGATGATCGCCTGCCAGTCCTCGTCCTTCATGCGCATCAGCAGGTTGTCGCGGGTGATGCCGGCATTGTTGACCAGGATCGAGATGGCACCGATGTCCTTGCCGATTCCATCGATCACCGCCGCGACCGATGCCGCATCGGACACGTCCAGGGTCCGTCCGTGGCCGCCCTGCGCCGCGAGCCGCGCGCCGATCGCCTCCGCGCCCGCGTCGCTGGTCGCCGTGCCGATCACGGTCGCGCCCTGGCGGGCGAGCTCGTCGGCGATCGCGGCACCGATGCCGCGGCTGGCGCCGGTAACGAGGGCGATTTCGCCGTGCAATGGCAATGTCATCGGTACTCCTTGAAACATGTGTGTGATGGGTCGACGCATGCTGTTGGGCTATGCACGCGCTTCAATGACGGGTCAATCACGCCACTCGACCAAGGCTGCCTGGATGTCGTGCGGAACACCCAGTGCACGCGCGTCGATCGACTTGTCTATGCGCTTGGCCAGGCCGGTCAGCACCTTGCCCGGCCCGCACTCGGCGATGCGGGTCGCGCCGCGCGCCACCAGCGCCTGCACGCTCGCGGTCCACTGCACCGGCAGGTACAGCTGGCGCACCAGCGCATCGCGGATCGCTTCGGCACCCTCATGCACTTCGGCGTCCACATTCTGCACCACCGGCAGCGCCGGCACCTTCCAGCGGACTGCGGCCATGGCTTCGGCGAGGCGATTGGCCGCTTCGCGCATCAGCGGGGTATGCGACGGCACGCTGACGGCAAGCTTCACCGTCTTGCGCACGCCGCGCTCGGCCAGTGCCGCCAGCGCCGCATCGACCGCGGCCGCATGGCCGCCGATGACGATCTGGCCGGGAGAATTGAAATTGGCCGGAACCACCACCTGCGCGCCGGAAACGGTCGCGCAGACTTCCAGCACCAGCGAATCTTCGGCACCCAGGACCGCCGCCATCGCGCCGGTACCCGCAGGCGCCGCGCTCTGCATCAGCTGCCCGCGCAGCCGCACCAGGCGCGCCGCGTCGTGGACCGACAGCGCACCGCCGGCAACCAGTGCGCTGTATTCGCCGAGGCTGTGACCGGCCAGTTGCGCCGGCTGCACGCCGCCATTGGCCTGCCACACGCGCCATACCGCCACCCCGGCAGCCAGCAGTGCGGGCTGGGTGAACTCGGTGCGATTGAGTTCTTCGACCGGTCCGGCCTGGCTCAATGCCCACAGGTCGACGCCGGCACCGGCGCTTGCCTCGGCGAACGTGGCCAGGACCTCCGGGTGTGCCGCGGCAAGTTCGGCCAGCATCCCGAGCGATTGCGAGCCCTGCCCGGGGAACACGAAAGCCAGTTGCGGTGAAATGCGTTGCGAATCGGTCACGCGCGAGCCCGGAGAAAAACGAAGGCCGCATGATACGAGCGATTGCCCCCGGTCGTCTGTACCGACGCGTACAGTCGCGCGCCCAGCGCAGATGCGCAAACGCCTCCGGCCGGGACCGGAGGCGTTGCGGATACGACGTATTGGACGTTGAACTCAGTAGCGGATCAGCGCCGAGCCCCAGGTGAACCCACCGCCGAAAGCCTCCAGCAGCAGCAGCTGCCCGCGCTGCACCTTGCCCGTTCGCACGGCTTCGTCGAGCGCCAATGGCACCGACCCGGACGACGTGTTGCCGTGCCGGTCGACGGTGACGATCACGCGCTCCATCGGCATGTCGAGCCGCTTGGCCGTGGCCTCGATGATGCGCAGGTTGGCCTGGTGCGGGATCAGCCAGTCGATGTCATGACGGTCCAGGCCATTGGCCTCCAGCGTTTCCTCGACCACCGAATCCAGTGCCTTGACCGCATGCTTGAACACGTCGTTGCCGGTCATGAGCACCTTGACCCCGGCGTTGGGTTCGTCGGGCTTGAAGCCAACCGACACGCCGACCGGGTTCCACAGCAGTTCCTTCTTGCCGCCGTCGGCATGCAGATGGGTGCTGAGGACGCCAGTCTCGTTGTCGGCCTGCAACACCACCGCACCGGCACCGTCACCGAACAGCACGCAGGTTCCGCGATCCGACCAGTCGAGCATCCGGGTCAGGGTTTCCGCGCCGACCACGAGCACGTTTTTCGCCGCGCCGGAGCGGATGAACTTGTCGGCCACGGTCAGCGCATAGATGAAGCCGGAACAGGCTGCATTGACGTCGAATGCCGGGCAACCGTTGGCGCCCAGCCGGTGCTGCAACAGGCAGGCGGTCGACGGGAAGATCAGGTCGGGGGTGGTGGTGCCCAGGACGATCAGGTCCAGGTCCTGGGCGGAGATCCCCGCAGCCTCCAGCGCGCGCACCGATGCGTGGTAGGCCAGGTCGCTGGTGTACTCGCCTTCGGCGGCGACATGGCGCTCGCGGATGCCGGTCCGCGCGGCGATCCACTCGTCACTGGTATCGACGAACTGGGTCAGGTCGGCGTTGGTCAGTACCTTCTCCGGCAGATAGCTGCCGGTGCCCGCGATGCGGGCAAAAATTCGGTCACTCATTACCACTCCCCAGAACCGCCAGCACTGGCGGCGGTGACGATGCGCCGCCATCAGCGTCGCTGCAGCGGCATGGACCGCCGGGGCCAAGAACAGCCGATCGACGAGGGCACGCGCAGGTCATGCCTGCGCGGCGACTGCGGCCGATATTATTCTTCGTCGGCAATGACGGCCTTGCTTGCGATCACCTTTTTGCCGCGGTAGTAGCCATCGGCGGTGACATGGTGGCGCACGTGGGTCTCGCCGGTGGTCGGATCGGTCGCCAGCTGCTTGCTGGTCAACGAGTCGTGGGCGCGACGCATGCCGCGCTTGGACGGGGAAACGCGGGATTTCTGGACAGCCATGGTCTTGCTCCAAGAAAACAGTGGTAACTGGAAATGCGCTGGAAAAACCGCCTGGGGATCAGCTCGGCTTGTCCGGCTTGTTCTTCAACCGCGCCAATGCCGCGAACGGATTGGCGCTTTGCAACTCGGCCTCTTCGGCAGGCCAGTCGCGCTCCATCGCTTCGGTGCCGGGCATCACCGGCACCACCGGCACGGCCAGGATCAACTCATCCTCGACCAGCTCGATCGCATGCAGCATGCCGTCCTGCGGCATCAGCAGCGGCTCGTAGCCTTCCGGCAACGCGGCCTCGTCGGCTTCGTCGCGGATCATGCCCAGCCGCTGCACGATGTCGACCGGTAGCAGGAATTTTTGCAGGGTGCGCTGGCACAACAGCGGCAACTCCGCTTGGATCCGCACCTCCACGTAAGGCATCTTGAGCGAATCGGTATCGAAGTCGAGCGCGAAAGCCACTTCACCCTCGGTGTCGGCAAGGCTGTCGCGCAAGCGCAGCAGCGATGCCAGAGGAACCCGACCTTCCACGCCACGGCGCGCAACCACCATGCGCCAGGCATCCAGGAGTTCGGGCACCGGCACTTTGGGCGCGTCAGCAGACATGAGCCGGAGAATGTTAGGGATACGGGCCGGGACTGTCAAACCGGAGGGCACCGCCCAAACGGCGGCCCCGCCTGCATTTGCCGCCTTCGCGCCCTCACGGCAGACTGGGCCCTGAATCCGGATTCATTTTGGTGCCGTGACCACTCCCCTGCTCATCATGCTTGGCCTGGCCTTCGTGGCCGTCCTCGCCCTGTCTGTCCGCGCGCTCCGCGGCCGCAGACGGCGCGAGATGAAGCACCTGCTCGACGCGGCCGATGCGCTCGAGGCCCGGCTGCGCACCGCCCGCTCGGAGATCGAGGCGGTCGTGGGCGACGACATCGACGACCCGGTGCGCGATGCGCTGCGCGAGATGCTGCGGCAACGCCTGTGGCTGCGCGAGCACGGCCAGGGCGCCACTTTGGCCGAGCTCACCCAGGTGCGCAGTTCGATCGAGGCTGCCCGCGCCCGCATCGACCTGCAGCTGTCGCGCATCGAACGCGCACGCGCGCCGCTGGGCTGAAGCTGAACGCCCCGCTGATCCTCGCTTCGACCTCGGCTTACCGGCGCGAGCTGCTCGCCCGCTTGCGCCTGCCGTTCGCTTGCGCGCGTCCGGACACCGACGAGGCTGCCGTGGCCGGCGAAGCACCAATTTCGCTGGCGCAACGCCTGGCCCAGGCGAAGGCCGCCGCCGTCGCCGGGCTCCACCCCGGCGCCTGCGTGATCGGCTCCGACCAGGTCGCCGAACTTGGGGGCGAGGCGCTGGGCAAACCCGGAGACGCGGCGCGGGCGTCGGCCCAACTGCGCAGGATGTCCGGCCATGCGGTTCGATTCCACACCGGCGTATGCGTGATCCGCGGGCAACATCGCTGGCAGGCGCTGGACACGACCACGGTGCATTTCCGGCCACTTTCCGATCAGGAGATCGCCCGCTACGTGGCCGCCGAGCAACCCTACGATTGCGCGGGCAGCTTCAAGGCGGAGGGATTGGGGATCAGCCTGTTCGATGCGATCCAGTCACAGGATCCCACTGCGCTGGTCGGCTTGCCGCTGATCGCCACCGCGCGCCTGCTACGCGAGGCAGGTTTCGCCGTCCCCTAGCCCAGCCCCACGAACAACGTTCTTGTCAGCGGATGTCGACGGGCTGCTCCGGCCAGTCCTCGGTGCTGCCGTCGCTGCCATGCAGGCGCAGGCCAAGCCAGTGCCGACCCGAGGGCACCGCACCCAGGTCCACCCGGGCGCTGAACCCCACGCGCGGATGGTTCGGGTCGGTCGACACGCGCCAATAGTCGGCCACGCCGGGCTCTTCCCGGCCGTAGTCCGCAGTGGCGATCGGCTGGCCATCAAGCAGTACCTCCACGCGCTCCAGCCCGACGCCGTCCTTGAACGCCCAGCCGCTGACTTCGAACCGGCGACCGGTGGCCGCCCCGGCCCGGGGCGTATCCAACCAGGCCATTGCCGGGGTGGTGCACTCGCCTTCGCCGGGACCCAGGAGTTCGAACAATGCGAAACGCTGGCGCCCATGATCGATATTGAGGATTCGCGGCGGCGGCAACGGCCCCACCATTGCGCAGATATCGTGAAAACGACGCAGCAGATCCTTGTACGGCACGTCGCTGGTGCCCAGCACCAGCAACACCGGTTCATCGGCCCATCCGGCGCGATCCGGGGTCTGCAATCCCCATAGCCGCAGTTGCGGAGTGCGCCCGTGCTTGCGGTTGATCGGATGATCGAGCACCGGGATTTCAGCGTCCTCCAGGGCAAAGCCGAGTTCGGCGCCGATCTTGAAGTTACCGGCCACCACGCGAGTGCCCGGCGGCATCGCCGATCTCTGCTGCTGCACCGCCACGGCCAGTTCCTCCCAGCCGGCGAAGTTGGACGGGTACCACTTGGCATCCGCGCTGCGGGCACGCACTTCCGGGATCGAAACGGCGACGTAATACCCGAGCATCGCGATCAGTCCCGACGCTGCAAGCACCCACGTGCCGCGCCGCAGCCAGCGTGGCCAGCCGGCCAGCACCGCGGGCAACAACGGCAACAGCGCCAGGTAACCCGGAAGCGGCCAGTGGAAACTGACCCGTTCGGTGTCGGCGAAGAAGCCCAGCGCGAAAAAGCCCAGCACCAGCAGGCCGCCCAGCAGCGCGAAATAGCGCGCCGATGGCAGCGCGCTGCGGTTGCCACGCCAGGCCGCCGCGGCCAGCGCGGCGAACAGCAACGGGGTGACCATCAGCGCCTGGATCGCGATGAACCACAGGCCTTCGATGTGGAATGCCCACGGATGGCGATCGACCAGTTGGAACCGCAGGCCGGCGTCGGCGTTGTCGAGGTTCCAGGCCAGCAACGGCACCCAGGCCGAGGCGCCGATCGCGATCGCGGTCCATACCCGCACGTCGCGCAGCGCGCGCCGGCCATCGGGCAGCAACAGGAGCGCGACAAGCCCGACTCCGATCACCGCGATGAAGCGGTAGTGACTCAAGGCGCCGATGGACAATCCCACGGCCAGCTCCAGCGCCGAGCCGGCATCGACCTGGCGCAACAGCCGTGCGCCGGCATCGATGCACAGCAGCGTCGCCAACGCCATGGCGGCATCGGGCAGCGCCATCAGCCCCAGGGTGCCGGCCAGCGGCAGCAGCAGCGCCAGGCTGCCGGCTTGCCAGCCATAGGTTTCGCCGAACTCGCGGCGGGTGATCGCGACCACCAGCCACGGCACGGTCGCGGCGATCAACAGAAATGGCAGCCGCAGCGCGAATGCGCTGTCGCCGCCCAGCGTGACCCCGAGCCGGGTCAGCCACGCGGTCAGTCCCGGCAGGTCGGAATAGGCGGCCGCGAGATGCTGGCCCTCGAGCCAGTAGAACGCCTCGTCGACGAACACGGGCAAGCGCGCGGCCACCAGCAGCTTGACCGCCAGGATCGCGGCGAACAGCGCCCAGAAGGTGTGCCGTGCCTGGCGTGCGGATGATTCCTCATGTCCGTGATCCCGCATCGACTCCCGACCTCGTTAGACTCAATTGAATGAAGGAGAAAACCATGGCGGGATCCCCTGCGACCGCGAACATGCTACCGGAGACTCTGCGTCAGGCACTGGATCGGGCGCAGGCGCAGGTCAATGGACTGGTGCTGGGCAAGCCGCAGGAGGTGCGCCTGGCGTTCGTCGCACTGCTTGCCGGCGGCCACCTGCTGATCGAGGACCTGCCCGGGCTGGGCAAGACCACGCTCGCCCATGCGCTGGCCGCCACCCTGGGGCTGAAGTTCCAGCGCGTGCAGTTCACCTCCGACCTGCTGCCGGCCGACATCGTCGGTGTGTCGGTGTTCGACCCGCAGGCGCGACGTTTCGAGTTCCACCCGGGGCCGGTGTTCACCGAGGTGCTGCTGGCCGACGAGATCAACCGCGCGCCGCCGCGCACCCAAAGCGCGCTGCTGGAGGCGATGGCCGAGCACCAGGTCACCGTCGATGGCACCACGCATCTGCTGCCCGATCCCTACTTCGTGATCGCCACCCAGAACCCGGCCGACCTCGCCGGTACCTATCCGCTGCCCGATTCGCAGCTCGATCGGTTCCTGTTGCGGCTTGCGCTCGGTTACCCCGGCGAATCCGCCGAACGCGACCTGCTGGCCGGCAGCGACCGTCGCGCGATGATCGCGCTCTGCGCGCCGTTGCTCGATGCAAGGGATGTGGTCGCCGCACGCCATGCCGTCTCCGCCGTGCACGCCAGCGAGGCACTGATCGGCTACGTGCAGGCCCTGCTCGCGCGCAGTCGCGCCCACCCTGGCGTGCGCGTGGGCCTGTCGCCACGCGCGGGGTTGGCGCTGCTGCGCGCGGCCCGCGCGTATGCGCTGCTGCTCGGCCGCAACCATGTGCTGCCCGAGGACGTGCAGGCTTTGTTCACCGCAGTGACCGCGCACCGGCTGGTGGCCGATGCCGACGCCGGCAAGGACTCGGCGCTGGCCAAGTCGATCCTGCTCGCGGTGGCGGTGGATTGACCGGCGATGTTCGCGGCACAGCGGATGCGATGGCATGCCTGGGCGCTGGGCTTCACCCGTCCGCGCAGGCCCGAACCACTGCCTGCCGGATTCGACCGCCGCCGCGTGTACCTGCTGCCGACCCGGTTCGGCCTGTTCTATGCCGTCGCGCTGGCGGCGATGGCGCTGGGTGCGTTGAACTACAACAACAACCCGGCACTGCTGCTCGCGCTGGTGTTCGTCGGCGCCGGCATCGCCAGCCTGATCGCGACGCAGATGCAGCTGACCGGGCTTGCGATCTTGGCGATCGACGCAGAGCCGGTCGCCGCTGGCATGGCGCTGCGGCTGCGGCTGCATGCCCGCGCCACCGACGGGCGACGGCGGCGCGGGCTGCGGGTCAACATGGAAACCACGCCGGCCCACAGCGCGCTGCTGAACCTGGAGCAGGGATTCGGCGAGGCCGAACTGGGTTGGCCGACGACGCATCGAGGCTGGCTGGACTTGCCGCGCCTGCGTGTGTCGACCACCCGGCCATTGGGACTCGCACGCGCATGGGCGTACGCGTGGCCGCAGACGCCGCTGCTGGTGTACCCCATGCCGGAGCCGCACGGCCCACCGCTGCCGACCGGCTCCGGTGACCGCGCGCAGTCGCGGCTGCATCCCAGCGGCGACGATGTCCACCATCTGCGCGGCTACCGCCGCGGCGATTCGCGCCGCGCGATCGCCTGGAAGCCCTCCGCACGCCGCGACACCCTGCTGGTGCGCGAGTACGAACAGCCGCTGGGTGCCGAGGTGCTGCTGGATTGGAACGCCCTGGCGCGGCTGCCCTACGAGGCACGCATCTCGCGGCTGGCGCGCTGGGTCGATGAGGCCGAACGCGATGGCCGCCGCTACCGCCTGGTGCTGCCGGGGCGGCCGGCACTCGGCCCTGCCCAGGGCGCAGCGCATCGGCATGCGTGCCTGAGTGCACTGGCGCTGTTGCCGCATGGCTGAAGCCCTGCCACCGCCGCTGTTGCTCGACCGCGGCAGCCGTCGCTGGGCACTGGCCGCGGGCGCGGCCTGCCTGCTGCCGCTGTTGCCGCAGTTGCCGCCACCCCTGGCCGCGATGATCGCGCTCGCCGGCGTTGGCATCGCCGCGCTGTCGTGGCGACGGCCGTTGCCGGGGCTGCTGCGGATGCTGCTGGCGCTGGGCCTGATCGGCGCGGTGGTGTTCAACTCCGGCGGCAGCTTCGGTCGGGACACCGGCTGCGCGCTGCTGGCGGCGATGCTCGCGGTCAAGCCGGCGGAAACGTTCGGCCTCCGCGACGCGCGCAGCTTCGTGGGCTTTGCGTTGTTCGCCCCGTTCGGCGCTTTCCTGCTGGACCAGGGACCGATCACCCTGCTGCTGGGGCTGGCGGCGGCGGTGGTGGCACTGGCCGCACTGCAGCGGCTGGCGGACCTGGAGTCGGGCGATTCCGCGATCGCCGGCACCGGGCCGCGGTTTGCCGGCATCGCCCGGCTGATCGCGATCGGGCTGCCGCTCGCGCTGGCGGCGTTCTGGCTGTTCCCGCGGCTGGCCACGCCGCTGTGGGGAGTGCCGGAGCGCGCGCTGGCGCGGCCGGGTCTGTCGGACACGATGACGCCGGGGCAGTGGATCGACCTCATGAACGACGACACGCCGGCGCTGCGGGCGCGGTTTTTCGGTGACACGCCGGCCAACGCGGAGATGTACTGGCGCGGACCGGTGCTGTGGAACTTCGACGGGCGCACCTGGACCCAGCCGCAATGGCTGCGCGTGGTGCCGGCGGCGGCGGTGGAAAGCGGTCCCACGCGATGGGACTACGAACTCCAGATCGAGCCCACCGACCGCCGCCAACTGGTCGCGCTCGACCTGCCGCTGGAGGCGCCCCCAGGTACCCGGCTGACGCTCGACCATGGCCTGTACGCATCCACGCCGCTGGGCACGCTGAGCCGCTGGCGCATGCAGTCGGCGCCACCGCGCGCGTACCAGCCGCAGTTGCCGCAGACCCTGCGTCGCGTCGCGCTGGCATTGCCCGAAGGCTTCAACCCGCGTTCTCTGGCGCTGTCGCGGCGATGGCGCGCCGATGCCGGCGGCGACGACGCGGCGATCGTGCAACGCGCGATGGCCTGGATCCAGGCGGAATTCATCTACACGCTGGACACGCCGCTGCTCGGGCGCCACGCGGTCGACGAGTTCCTGTTCGAACACAAACGCGGCTTCTGCGAGCACTACAGCTCCGCGTTCGTGGTGCTGATGCGCGGTGCGGGGATACCGGCGCGCGTGGTCACCGGCTACGCCGGCGGCTATCGCAACCCGCTGGGGGATTATTGGCTGGTGCGCCGCTCCGATGCGCACGCCTGGGCCGAGGTGTGGCTGGCCGGCCGCGGATGGGTGCGGGTCGATCCCACCGCGGCGATCGCGCCGGAGCGGATCTACGACACCCTTGCCGACCGTACGCCCG
>DATHRJ010000007.1:0-7337 GCA_035465455.1 Lysobacter sp. | reverse complement strand
GGGCGCGGCGCTTGGATCGCCACCACGGACGTCAGCCACTGCGTTCACACCGCCCTCCGGAAAAAAACGTCGACCGGCCGACTTTAGCAGCTTGAATCGCCGCGTCGGAGCGCCGGGCTTCGGGGTTCATCCCTGGATCTGGAACGGCCAAAGCGCGATGCGGCGGCCGCCATGCAGCGCCCGGCTGACCGATGAACCCCATGACCGGAGCACGGGATACGGGTCCTTGGCGAGCCCGCTATGCCTCGGCAATCCCCCGGCAATGCCGATGACCGGGCATTCCCGCCAAACGCCGCGAGGTGACCGGCCCGCTGCAGAATCGATCCGATGCTCCGCGGGCGTGCTCAGCGGACCGCGACGCGCGCATTGCGGAACATCCGCAGCCAGGGCGAGTCCTCGCCCCACTCGCGCGGCGCCCAGCTGAAGTTGGCGTTGCGCAGGGTGCGCTCCGGGTGCGGCATCAGGATGGTGACGCGCCCGTCATCGCTGGTGAGTCCGGTGATGCCGTCCGGCGAGCCGTTGGGGTTGGCTGGGTACGCGCTGGCGACCGCGCCATCACCGTCGATGTAGCGCAACGCGACGCGGGCGGCGACGAGGTCGGCGGGGCTGTCGAACTGCGCACGGCCCTCGCCGTGCGAGACCGCGACCGGCAGCCGCGATCCGGCCATGCCGCGCAGGAACAGCGATGGCGATTCGACCACCTCCACCAGGCCCAGGCGCGCTTCGAACTGTTCGCTGCGGTTGCGCAGGAACACCGGCCAGTGCTCGGCGCCGGGAATGATCGGCTTGAGTTGACTCAGCATCTGGCAGCCGTTGCACACGCCCAGCGCGAAGCTGTCGTCGCGGGCGAAGAACGCCGCGAACGCATCGCGCAGCGCGCTGCGCTCCAGGATGCTGGTGGCCCAGCCGCGGCCGGCGCCGAGCACGTCACCGTAGCTGAAGCCGCCGCACGCGGCCAAGCCCTTGAACCCGTCCAGCGCGACGCGGCCGCTGATCAGGTCGCTCATGTGCACGTCGAACGCGTCGAACCCGGCGCGGTCGAACGCCGCGGCCATCTCGATCTGGCCGTTGACGCCCTGCTCGCGCAGGATCGCGACCTTGGGCCGGGCGCCGGTGTTGACGAACGGCGCGGCGATGTCGTCGGCCGGGTCGAACGTCAGCTTCGGCTGCAGGCCCGG
Organism: Lysobacter sp.; assembly: GCA_035465455.1. Lineage (GTDB taxonomy): Bacteria > Pseudomonadota > Gammaproteobacteria > Xanthomonadales > Xanthomonadaceae > Lysobacter_K. Next base: position 6,159 of record DATHRJ010000007.1, on the reverse strand, counting down.
CGCGTTGAACGCGCGCGCGGTGAGGCGCTCCTCATCGGCGCAATCGGGGTTGTCGCGCAGCCGCTGCAATGCGTGGCTGGTCGACCACCACGCGTCGAACAACTCGTCCCAACCCCACTGGGCCAGGACCTTGCCGTCGTCGCTGACGCGGATCGCCGGTCCGGAGCACTCGGCGCCGCGCCCGGAGGCGGTCGCGCTCAGCACCGGCCTGGCGATCCGCTGCGCGCAATCGATCAGGCCATGGCGCGCGACGAGGTCGGCGAATTCGGCGCGATCCTCGCAATCGACCTGCACCACCGCGCCCAGTTCCTCGTTGAACAGCGTGCGGAACGGGTCCTCGCCCCAGCCATCCAAAGTGATGTCCAGGCCAAGCCGCGAGCAGAACGCCATCTCGCACAGGGTCGCGAACGCACCGCCATCGGAACGGTCGTGGTAGGCCTGCAGCAGGCCGGCTTCGCGTGATTCGCGGATCAGTTCGAAGAAGTCCCGCAGTCGCTGCGGATCGTCCAGGTCGGGTACGCCGGCATTGCGGCGTCCGTCCTCGGACGGCTGCCCGGCGAACGCCGGCAGCCCGTTGCTGGCCGCTGGCCCCGCCTCGGGATGGCATTGCGCCAGCACCGAGCCGCCGAGCCGCTGCTTGCCAGCGCCCAGGCCGATCAGCCACAGCTCCGACTCGCCCTCTCGCGACAGCAGCGGGGTCAGGTGCGTGCGCACGTCCGCGACCGGCGCGAACGCGGTCACGACCAGCGAGACCGGCGATACCGACCGCGCGGGCACGCCACCGGCAGGCTGCCACTGCGCCTGCATCGACAGCGAATCCTTGCCGACGGGAATGCTCAACTCCAGCGTCGGGCACAGCTCCAGCCCGACCGCCCTGACCGCATCGAACAACAATGCGTCTTCGCCGCCGTGCCCCGCCGCGGCCATCCAGTTGGCCGACAGCTTGATCCGTTCGAGCGACTCGACCGGCGCTGCGCACAGGTTGGTGATCGCCTCGCCCACGGCCATGCGCGCCGCGGCGGGCGCATCCAGCAGCGCCAGCGGCGTGCGCTCGCCGATCGCCATCGCCTCACCGGCGAAGCCGTCGAAACCGGCGAAGGTGATCGCGCAATCGGCCAGCGGCAGCTGCCACGGCCCGATCATCTGGTCGCGCACGGTGAGGCCGCCGACGGTGCGATCGCCGATCGTCACCAGGAAGTTCTTGCAGGCCACGGTCGGATGCCCGAGCACGCGCAACGCGGCGTCGTGCAGGTCCAGCCCGTCCCATTGCAGCGCCGGCCACGGCGCATCCGGCGGGCGCCGGGTATCGCGCTGCATCTTCGGCGCCTTGCCGAACAGCAGGTCCATCGGCAGGTCGATGGGGTGAGCGCAGCCGCTTGCGGACCACTGGTCCGCGGCTGCGCGAACGCCCACGGGCTGTGCCTGTGGGCCGGGGGTACCCTCTGCGGACCACTGGTCCGCGGCTCCGAGAACGCCCGCAGCCTGTGCCTGTGGACCGGCATCGCCAGTCGTCGCTGCATGCCCGGCAGAAGCCTGCGACTCGCCGTAGACCGATTCGACCGTCGCCCCATATCCCACCACCAGCCGCTCTTCGGCCGTGGCGTGCCCGACCACCGCGAACGGGCAGCGCTCGCGCTCGCAGATCGCGGCGAACTCGGCGACGCGTTCGGTGGGCAGGCCGAGCACGTAGCGCTCCTGCGATTCGTTGCACCACAGCTGCATCGGCGACAGCGATGGATCGTCGCTGGGCACGCGCGCCAGGTCGATCACGCCGCCAAGGCTGGAGTCGTGCAGCAGTTCGGGGATCGCGTTGGACAGGCCACCGGCACCGACGTCGTGCGCGCTGGCAATCGGATTGGCCGCGCCCATCGCGACGCAGCGGTCGATCACTTCCTGGCAGCGACGCTCCATCTCCGGGTTGTCGCGCTGCACGCTGGCGAAATCCAGCGCCTCGGCGCTGTCGCCGGACGCGACCGAGCTGGCCGCGCCACCGCCCAGGCCGATCAGCATCGACGGACCGCCGAGCACGATCACCGCATAACCCGGCTTCAGCCCCAGCTTCTCGACCTGCACCCGATCGATGGCGCCGAGGCCGCCGGCGAGCATGATCGGCTTGTCGTAGGCACGGGTCAGGGTGCCGTTTGCGCCGCCGCCCTCGTCGAGCTCGAAACTGCGGAAGTAACCGGCGAGGTTGGGCCGGCCGAATTCATTGTTGAACGCCGCCGCGCCGATCGGGCCGTCGAGCATGATCTCCAGCGCCGGGGCCATGCGCGGGTTGAGCGCGCGGGCGCGCTCCCACGGCTGCGGCAGCGTCGGGATGCGCAGGTGCGACACGCTGAAACCGCACAGGCCGGCCTTGGGCTTGCCGCCGCGTCCGGTCGCACCCTCGTCGCGGATCTCGCCGCCGTTGCCGGTGGACGCACCGGCATAGGGCGAGATCGCGGTTGGATGGTTGTGGGTCTCGACCTTGATGCAGAACGCCGACTCGACCGCGGGCTCGGCGCGGTAGCCATTCGTGCGCGGATCGGGGCGGAACCGCTGCGAGGGATACCCCGCGACCACCGCGGCGTTGTCGCTGTAGGCCGACAAGGTGTGCTGCGGCGTCTGCGCGTGGGTGTGCTTGATCATCTTGAACAGCGACTGCGGCTGCCCGCCGGTCAGCTGCTCACGCCCGTCGATCGACCAGGTCGCGTTGAAGATCTTGTGCCGGCAGTGTTCCGAATTGGCCTGGGCGAACATCATCAACTCGACATCCGACGGCTGCCGACCGAGCGCGCCATAGCGATCGCGCAGGTAGCTGATTTCATCGTCGGCCAGCGCCAGTCCGAGCCGCGCATTGGCCAGCTCGAGTTCCGCCAGTGCGACGCGTTCCAGCTCGCCGCGGGCGGGCAGCGCGAACAGCGCCGCCGCATCCTCGCGTGCTTCCAGCAGCGACTGGGTCATCGGGTCGTGCAGCGCCTTGGCGAGCAAACCCTGGGTCGCGGCATCGCCGGGCCAACCGGCCAGGTCATAGCGGGTCCCACGCTCGACCCGCTGCACCGGCTGCCCGGCGCCCCGCAGCAGTTCGGTGGCCTTGCTCGCCCACGGCGACAGCGTGCCCAGTCGCGGAGTGACGAACCGCGACACGGCCGCAGCGGCGCGAGGCGCCTCATCCGGCTGTGCCTGCAGGATCCGCTGCAGCGCGCGATCGTCGGGCACCGCGCCCGGATCGGGCACGACCCAGTACACCCACCATGCATCGAGCAGGCGGACGTCGGGGTGGATGGCTTGCAGGCGGGATTGCAGGCGCTCGCGGCGGAACGCGGACAGGGCGGGGGCGCCCTCGAGGACGATCATGCGGGGTTAACCGTGGTCGGGCCGGCCATTGTAGCGAAGCGCCCGCGGCTGCGTTGGACCGCGCCCGCCCGGCGTGACCGGGGCGGACGCGTGTCGGCAGGGCTCAGGCGCCTTCGGCCGCCTCCACCGGAGCGGGCGCCGCGGCCTTGCCGGCGGCGAGCTTGTCCAGGGTTGCGCGCAGCGCCGCCGGGGGCACGTAGCCGCCGACCTGGGTGCCGTCCTCGGTGAGGATCATCGGCGTGCCGTTGAGCCCGACCCGCTGGCCGACGTCGTACTGCATGTCGACGGTGGTCTTGCAGGTCTTGCTCGGCACCTTGCCGTCGCCCTTGGCGGCGGTCAGGGCCTGCTTGCGGTCGGCCGCGCACCATACCGAGACCATCTTCTTGTAGTCCTCGCTGCCGATGCCCATGCGCGGGAACGCGAGGTACTCCACGGCGATGCCCTGCGCGTTGTACTGCGCGATCTCGCTGTGCAGCTTGCGGCAGTAGCCGCACTCGACATCGGTGAACACGGTGACCGTGTGCTTCGGATTGGCCGGCGCGAACACGATCCGCTCGCCGGCCGGGATCGTCGCCAACAGCTTCTTGCGCATTCCTGCCAGCGTGACCTCGCTGAGGTTCGCCTTGGCGACGGTGTCGTACAGCGCGCCGCCGGTACCCGACAGGAACAGGTAGCGGCCGTCGTCGCTGACGTAGACCACCTGGCCGCCGACGATGGCTTCACGGAAGCCCGGGATCGGTGCCGCGCCGACGTGGTCGACACTGATTTGCGGATTGAGCGAGGTGATCGCCGCGATCGCGCGCGCGTCGGCGCTGTCACCCGCCGGTGCGGCGGCGCTGCCGGTGGCAGCGGCCGGTGCGGTTGCCGGCTCGGGCGCCTGGGCACAAGCAGAGAGACTGATCGCGCCAAGCATGGCGAGGACGAAACGCTTCATCGGGACTTCCTTGCGTGCACGGCGCCGGGAGCGCCTGGGCGGGAAAGGACGCAATTGTGGCATGGGCCGCAGGGGTGACATGGCGACTGCGCCGGCTGCGTTCAGCCGCGCGGGTGGTGGCGGGCGTGCAACTGCTTGAGTTGCTCGCGCGCGACCAGGGTGTAGATCTGCGTGGTCGACAATGAACTGTGGCCCAGCAGCATCTGCAGCGCGCGCAGGTCGGCGCCATGGTTGAGCAGGTGGGTGGCGAAACTGTGGCGCAGGCCGTGCGGGCTGATCCGCTGCGGGTCGATGCCGGCCACGATGGCGTAGCGCTTGACCAGGGTCCAGAACTGTTGCCGGCTCGGCGCTTCCCCGCGCGTCCCCAGGAACAGCGGCACCAGCGTCCGCTTGCCGGCCAGTTGTGGCCGCGACTGGGCCAGATAGCGCTCCAGCCAGTGCTGCGCCTCCTCGCCCAGCGGCACCAGCCGCTCCTTGCCGCCCTTGCCGGTCACCCGCAGCACGCCCTGGCGCAGGTTGACCGCGGTCGTGGGCAGGTTCACCAGTTCGCTCACGCGCAGGCCGCAGGCATACATCAGCTCGAGCATCGCGCGGTCGCGCAGGCCGATCGGCGCACCGTCATCCGGCGCGTTCAGCAGCGCGTCGACCTGGCTTTCGGCCAGCGCCTTGGGCAGCGAGCGCGGCAGCTTCGGCGGCTCCAGCAGCGCGGTGGGGTCGTCGCTGCGACCGCCGCGCCGCACCGCCAGGGCGAAGAACGCGCGCAACGCCGACAGCAGCCGCGCGTTGCTGCGCGGCGAGTAGTCCTGGTGCGTGCGCCAGGCGAGGTAATCGAACAGCGCCGCGCGATCCGCTCCGGCCAGGCCGCCGTGGCTGCCGCGGCGCCAGCGCGCAAAACCCTCCAGGTCGCGTCGGTAACTGGCCAGGGTGAGCCGGGCCAGGCCGTGCTCGGCCCACACGGTTTCCAGGAAGCTCTCGATCGCCCTCGCATCGGCTTCCGGCAGCTCCGGCTGCGCCATCGCGCTGCGGCGACGATCGGCCGGGGTGCATGCCTTGGCGGAGTGCGGCGGATTCATCGATCCAGCTTAGCGACTATGCTTTTGCGATGGCAGCCGACGACGCATTGAACGACCCCGCATCCAACGCAGCAGCAAGCACCGCACCCGCCCCGCCGCGCCCGTTGCTGGGCTGGCGCACGATGGCGTTGCTGTACGACCTGGTCCCCGCGCTCGGGCTGTGGTTCGCGGTCGGCGCGATCGCGGTGCTGCTCAACGGCGGCGAACCGGTGTACGGCGACACCGTGGCCGGGTGGCTCGAGCTGCTGGCGCTGTGGCTGGTCACCGGGGCGTACGCCACCGTCAGCTGGCGCCGCGGCGGCCAGACGCTGGGAATGCGCGCCTGGCGCCTGCGGCTGGTGGCCGCGGACGGGGGCGTCCTGGGCTGGCGCGCGCTGCTGGTGCGCTACGCGGTGGGCACGCTGTCGTTGTTGGCGGTCGGCGCGGGGTTCTGGTGGGGCTGGATCGACCGCGACCGGCTCACCTGGCACGACCGCGCCAGCGCGACCCGGGTCGTGCGCGAGCCGAAGCCGGCGTGATCGCTCCCGCCGGAACCAGCCGGACGCGCTAGCCCGAACGCTTGCGAAACAGCAGCACCGACACCACGACCATGATCAGCGTCGGCAACGCGTAGGCCAGCCGGAAGTCGAGATCGAGCACGCTGGCCAGCCGCACGAACTGTGTCTGCAGCAACCAGAAACCCAGCGCGAACACGATGCCGATGAACAGCCGCTTGCTGAGCCCGCCGCTGCGCAGGGTGCCGAACGCGAACGGGATCGCCGCCAGGCACAGCGCCAGCACGTTGAGCGGATAGAACCAGCGGCCCCAGTAGTGCTC
>DATHRJ010000006.1:0-6753 GCA_035465455.1 Lysobacter sp. | reverse complement strand
ACCGATTCCGTCCAGCAATACCCGCGGCCCCACGAACATCAGGAGCGATCCGGGGACCACACCGGACGCAAGCACTATCGCCAACTGTGATCGGGACAGGCCCAGCGCACTGAAATCGCCAACTGCAAGGCGCAGCGCGTGGGCGCCGTCACCAATCGCGGCCGCCACCAGTAACTGGAATGCAAAAACACCGACCAGCAACAACGACACCAGCAGCAACTGCGGAAGGCGTGCGAGCCAAAGTCGTCCCGCCTGCGCCGGAGCGAACCTGCCCGTACGTGCCCGGCTATCCAGCATTGCCAGTACCCAGGCGGAAGCCAGCGGGGTCAGCAACTTCGATGACGCGATACCGGCATCGGGCACCGCCTGCAACGCGGATTCCAGCAGGATCGGAAGCAGTGACAGCGTGAAGATCCCCGCAGGCGCGCTGCGGAAAAGACGCCATGCGCCCAGCATCCAGCCAATGAATGTCTGCACGGGCGAGTGGCTGGGGGCAAGGGTGAGTCGTGCGGCGACGTCCATGCAGGTTTATTTCCGTGGGTTGTGGATGGTTAGTCCGTCACACCGCGGAAAACCTGACAGGCGACCCTCAGAGAATGTAACGGCTCAGGTCCGGATCCTGCACCAGCTCGCCCAGGTGCCGGTCGACATACGCAACGTCGATGCTGACCGCCTGCCCCTCACGGTCGGGTGCCTCGAAGCTCAGCGTGTCGAGCAGGCGCTCGAGCACGGTGTGCAGGCGTCGGGCGCCGATGTTCTCCTGGCGCTCGTTGACCATGGCCGCGATCTCGGCCAGGCGCTCGACGCCATCATCGGTGAACTCCAGCGCGACGCCCTCGGTCCTGAGCAGCTCGCGGTACTGCAGGGTCAGCGACGCCTTGGGCTCGGTGAGGATGCGGACGAAATCGCCCTTGTCGAGCGCGCTCAGCTCGACCCGGATCGGGAAGCGGCCCTGCAACTCCGGGATCAGGTCCGAGGGCTTGGCCAGGTGGAACGCGCCGGAGGCGATGAACAGGATGTGGTCGGTCTTGACCGCGCCGTACTTGGTGCTGACCGTGGAGCCCTCGACCAGCGGCAGCAGGTCGCGCTGCACGCCTTCGCGCGACACGTCGCCGCCGATGCCCGACTCGCCGCGCTTGGCGACCTTGTCGATTTCGTCGATGAAGACGATGCCGTGCTGTTCGCAGGCCTCGATCGCGGCTTCGCGCACTTCATCCTCGTTGACCAGCTTGCCGGCCTCTTCCTCGATCAGCTGGTTGCGCGCGGCCTTGATCGCCAGCGTCTTGCGGTGGGTCTTGCTGCCGGCGACCTGGGAGAACATCTGCCGAAGCTGCTGGCCCATCTCCTCCATGCCGGGCGGCGCCATGATGTCGACGCCGACATTGATCGCGGTCTCGATCTCGACCTCGCGCTCGTCGAGCTCCCCGGCCCGCAGTTGCCGGCGCAGCTTCCGCCGGGTTTCGGAATCCTGCGCCGACGGCTCCGCGCGCGCGGCATCGACATCAAAGCCAACGCCGGCACTTCGCCGCGGCAGCAACGCATCCAGGATGCGGTCCTCGGCGCGCTCCTCGGCCTGGCTGCGCACGCGCTGCTTGGCCTGTTCGCGATACAGCTTGACCGCGGTGTCGGCCAGGTCGCGCACGATCTGCTCGACATCCTTGCCGACGTAACCGACCTCGGTGAAGCGGGTGGCTTCGACCTTGACGAACGGCGCGTTGGCCAGCGTCGCCAGCCGGCGCGCGATCTCGGTCTTGCCGACGCCGGTGGGGCCGATCATCAGGATGTTCTTGGGCATGACCTCGTCGCGCAGGTCGTCGGCCAGCTGCATGCGCCGCCAGCGGTTGCGCAATGCGATCGCGACCGCGCGCTTGGCGTCGTGCTGGCCGACGATGTGGCGGTCGAGCTCCTGCACGATCTCGCGCGGGGTCATGGTGGCGTGGCTGGTGTCGGCTTTGATCGGCATGTCGGGATCCGTCGTTCCCGCCGGGGCGGGTGTCGTGTGTCAGGCGCGCGCAGGCTTCAGCGCTGCGACGCGCGCCACTAGAGTTCTTCCACCACCACGTTGCGGTTGGTGTAGATGCACACGTCGCCGGCGATGTGCAGCGCCTCGACCGCGATCGTCCGCGCGTCCAGGGTGGTGTGCGCGAACAGCGCGCGTGCGGCCGACAGCGCATAGGGCCCGCCGGAGCCGATCGCGATGATGCCGTCCTCGGGCTCGATCACGTCGCCGGTGCCGCTGATGATCAGCGAGGTCTCCTTGTCGGCCACCGCCAGCAGCGCCTCGAGCTTGCCGAAGCGGCGCTCGGTCCGCCAATCCTTGGCCATCTCGACCGCGGCGCGCTGCAGCTGGCCGTGCTTCTCCAGCTTGGCCTCGAACAGCTCGAACAGGGTGAACGCATCGGCGGCGGCGCCGGCGAAACCGGCCAGCACCTGGCCGTCGCGGCCGAGCCGGCGCACTTTGCGCGCGTTGGCCTTCATCACGGTGTTGCCGAGCGTCACCTGGCCATCGCCGGCGACGGCGACGCGGCCGTCGCGGCGGACGGAAAGGATCGTGGTGGCGTGGAACACATTGGGGTTCTGGCGCGGGTCCATGCGATCTCCTGCGGGCGAACCCTCTGGATGGGGGTTGCCGCGGGTGCGCGCAAGGGGCGCCGCGACGGGACGGGCTTGCGACGATTCCACGCCGCGCCGCAGCGCGCCGCGTTGTCCGTATTGGCGTTGCCGCGATCGGCCTACGGCTTGCGCTTGGCCCGCGGGTGCGCGGCGTCGTAGACCTTCGCCAGGTGCTGGTAGTCCAGGTGGGTGTAGATCTGGGTGGTGGCGATGTCGGCGTGGCCGAGCAGTTCCTGCACCCCGCGCAGGTCGCCGGAGGACTCCAGGATGTGGCTGGCGAACGAGTGCCGCAGCAGATGCGGATGCACGCGCTTGAACAGGCCCTGGCGTTGCGCGAGCTGGCGCATGCGCAGCTGGATCGCGCGCGGGGTGATCGGTCCGCCGGCACGTCCGGGGAATACCGGCGCGTCGTTGCCGGCGCCGGTGGATGCGCGCCACTGCGCCAGCGCGTGGCGCGCGTGCGAACCCAGCGGCACGCTGCGCTGCCTGCTGCCCTTGCCGAGCACGGTGACGAGGCCATCGGCCAGGTCGAGGTTGTGCCAGTGCAGCGCGCACAACTCGCTCAGGCGCAATCCGGAGGAGTAGAACAGCTCCAGCATCGCCCGGTCGCGCAGGCCCAGCGGCGCGTCGGTCGGCACCTCGACCAGGGCCTTGGCCTCGTCGGGATCGAGCACCTGCGGCAGCTTGCGCGGCGCCTTCGGCGCGCGGATCGCCGCCGCCGGATTCGCCGCGATCCGGCCCTGCCGCAGCAGCCAGGCATAGAAGCTGCGGCATGCCGACAACCGCCGCTGCAGGCTCTTGGGCGACAGCCCGCGGCGGTGCTCGCTGGCGACGAACGCGCGCAGCTGCTCGCTGTGCACCTCGATCACCTCGGCCGGCTGGGCTGCCAACCATCCGGACAGCGCCGCCAGATCGCGACGGTACGCATCGAGGGTGTGCACCGACATGCGCCGCTCAACGGTCAGGTGGGCGAGGTAGTCCTCGATCGGCGACACGTTCACGGACGGCCCTGGCTGCGCAGCGGCAAACCGCGTTGAACGTGGGTTGGTGGTGTCCATGGTGCGGTTGCTGTTGCGGTTGCTGTTGCTGCCGCAGTCGCAGTTGAACTTGCGGGTGATTCCTCATCTGCAACCGCCAGCCATCTGCCCTGACCCGAAGGGCGGCGGGCATGGATGCCCGCCGGTTTCCGACCGAGCCATGGATGGCGAGTCGGAAACTCCGCGCAGTACTGCACGCGCCAGCAGTAGGTTTGTCGGGGAAAGGGCCTTTCTTTGGTTACTTTCTTTGGCCCCAACAAAGAAAGTAACCCGCCGTCAAGGCGGAAGCTGTTGACCTTTTTCAGAGCAAGAGCTTTCGGCCTGAAGGCCGAGTTCATTTCTTTTGCTGAGCCCAAAAGAAACGGAACCAAAGAAAAGGGCTCTCCCCGACAGTACTCGCACCGCGACACGCAGCGACTGCGCGGATTTTTCGACTTGCCATCCATGGCTCGATCGAAAAACGGCGTGCATCCATGCACGCCGCCCTTCGGGTCTGGGGACCTTCTGTCTGGATTGGCTGTCAGCGGAGCAGCAACCACAACAGCGGGGGCGGGATCAAAGTCCGCAGCAACAGCCCCCCTCTCCAACCCTCCCCTACTTCGCAAGGGATGGAGCGGAAGAACGTCGGCGCGACTAGCGCGCATACCTCGCCAACGCTGCCGCCAGCGCCTCGCCCATCATCCGCAGGAACAGCGTGCCCATGCCCGGGTAGAACCGGTTCGGGTCGCGGCTGCCGACCGCGACCAGGCCGACGCCGGGCAGCGGCAGCAGCGCGGTCGACTGCACGTCTTCGGCGCTGGCGCCATACAGCAGCTCGTGTTTTTCCGGTTGCAGGCGCCCGCACAACGGCTCGCCATCGCCCATGCAGTCGCGGAACGGCTGCAGCCGCGCATCGTCCTGCGCGATCACCTGCAACCATTCGGCATCGTCCAGGCCCTCGACCGGGGCGAACATCACCAGCCGCACCAGGTCGCCGTTGAAGTCCTCGGCCAGGCTGGCGGCCATCGCCCGCAGCGTGTCGGCGGCCGTCTCCTGGCGCATCAGCGCGAGCGTGAGCTGGTGCGTTCGCACCGCCAGGCGCTCGTTCTCCTGCGCATAGGCGAACAACTCCTGCAGGCGGCGGGACAGTTCGCGGTTCTTGTCGCGCAACACTTCGAGCTGGTAACTGGCCAGCGATGCGGTCGGACCATCGTCGCGCGGCACCACCAGGCTGAGTGCCAGGTCGGGGAACTGTTGCAGGAAGCGCGGGTGGCGTCGCAGCCAGGCAGCCACTTCATGCGCGCTGAGCTTCTCGGTTGTCTCTGTCACTGACTCCACTCCCCTTCGAACACGAATGCCACCGGCCCGGCCATCGCGACCGGTGCCTCGTCCGATGGCCAGGAAATATCCAGCTGCCCGCCCGGCAGCATCACCGCAACCTGCCGCTCGACCCGGCCGCGCGCGATCAGCAGCACCGCCGCCGCGCACGCGCCGCTGCCGCAGGCCAGGGTCTCGCCGACGCCGCGCTCGTACACCCGCAGGCGGACGCGATCGCGCGCCTCGACCTGGGCAAAACCGACGTTGACCGATTCGGGGAACGCGGCATGGCGCTGCAGCGCGGCACCGATCGCGGCCACGGGCGCGGCAGCGACGTCGTCGACCTCCACCAGCGCATGCGGATTGCCCATCGACACCGCGCCGAACTCGACCATCGCCGCCGGGATCGTGTCCAGCTCGAGCGCGTACGACCGGTCGCGCGCGAAGCCGCGCAACGGTATCCGCGCCGGCTCGAATTCGGGCGTCCCCATCTCGATCCGGAACCGGTCGGCGGCCACGCGGGTGACCGCATGGCTCGCCACCGGGCTGTCGAGCAGGAACGTCTCGCTGCGGGCCGCGCCGTCGCGCACCAGCCACGCCGCGATGCAGCGCGCGCCGTTGCCGCACTGCTGCGACGGCGAGCCGTCCGCGTTCCAGATGCCGTAGCTGGCAACCGCGGCCCCGGTGCGGGCCGGCTCGATCGTGAGGACCTGGTCGCAGCCCACCCCGGTATGGCGGTCGGCGAGCGCACGGCACAGGGCCGGGTCGAGGGGTGCCGATGAATCGCGCCGGTCCAGCACGACGAAATCGTTGCCGGCGCCATGCATCTTGCTGAAACGCAGTCCGGCGGACGGGGTCCGCGGCGCGTGATCAGCCATTGCCGTCTTCGGTCGCCGGTTCCGGATCGGTCGGGTCGGGCTCGACGTCCTCGAACTCGGCAGGATCGGGGGTCGGCTCCGGCGCGACGTCGGTCGGGGTGGCGTCGGGCGCGATTTCCACCGGGACCTCGCCTGCCGCGGTGGCAGGTGCCAGGACCGGCTCCGGCGGCTGCGCCAATACCAGCGGGCCCTTGTTGCCACAGCCGGCCAGCGGCAAGGTGAGTGCGATCAGTGCGATGGCGAGCTTGGGATTCATCCAAGCAGTGTAACGCGGCGAACCGCGTGCTCAAGCATCCGGTGGAGGTTCCGGCCGAAGCCACAACCAGGTGGCGACCACGGCCATGATCGCGCTGCCAAGCGCGGCCATCCACCACTCCGGCGCGGTCACGAACATCAGCCCGGCGCTGGCCGCCATCATCGCCGTCGCCAGCCATTTGGCGCGGCGGCTGACCGCGCCGTAGGCCTGCCACGAGTGGATCATCGGCCCGAAGCGGCGATGCGCGAGCAACCAGCGGTGCAGGCGGCTGGACCCGCGGGCGGCGGCGTATGCAGCCAGCAGCACGAACGGTACCGTCGGCAATCCCGGCAGCGCGACCCCGATCAGGCCCAGCCCGAGGCTGGAGTACGCCAGCAGCCACCAGGCCCAGCGCCAGCGGCGCACCGGTTCCGAGTCTCCTGCCCGCTCGCACGTGGGACGAAGCGGGGTTCGGGGTGGGTTCGGCGCAGGCATGGCCCAGTATGCGGGGCAGTCAGCCACGCCCGCAGGCATGGCCGCCGAATGCCGCTAGTCGACCGCAACTGCCGCGGTTTCGACCGGATCGGTCGCGCCCAGACGCACCAGCAGGAACGCATACATCTCCGCCAGCTCGCGGTAGCGGCGGAAGCGGCCCGACTTGCCGCCGTGGCCGGCGTCCATGTTGGTGCGGAAC
>DATHRJ010000005.1:0-7498 GCA_035465455.1 Lysobacter sp. | reverse complement strand
TAACGTCGGAGAACATGCCGTGCAGCGCATGGCCAAATTCATGGAACGTCGTGGTCACCTCATCCCAGGTCATCAGCGTCGGCTTGCCCTCCGACGGCTTGGGGATGTTGAGGTGGTTGGCCACCACCGGCAGCTTGCCGGTCAGCTCGGACTGGTCGACGTAGGAGTTCATCCATGCACCACCACGCTTGGACTCGCGCGCGTAGGGGTCGAACAGGAAGATCGCCAGCTGCTCGCCGTCCTTGTCGAACACGTCATACACGGTCACGTCCGGGTGGTAGACGGGCAGGTCCGTGCGCTGCTTGAACGAGAGTCCGTAGAACTGGTTGGCGGCATGGAACACGCCGTCCTCCAGGACATTTTTCAGTTCCAGGTACGGCTTGAGTTCCGACTCGTCGAAGTCGAACTGCTCCTGGCGCACCTTCTCGGTGTAGTAGGCCCAGTCCCACGGCTGCAACTGGAACGTGGGCTCGCCCTTGGCGGCCTGCTCCTTGTCGATCATTGCCTGGATGGCCGCGCCTTCGCGCCGCGCATTCGCGACCGCGGCCGGCGCGAGCTGGTTCAGCATCGCGTTGACGGCTTCCGGGTTCTTCGCGGTCTCGTCTTCGAGCACGTAGGTCGCGTGGTTCGGGTAACCCATCATCTTCGAACGCTCGGCACGCAGCTTGATCACCTGGGCGACGATGCCGGTGTTGTCGAACTCGTTGCCGCGGCTGCCACGGGCCACCGATGCCTTGTGCAGGCGCTCGCGCAGGGCGCGGTTCTCCAGGTGCGCCTCGAACGGCTGACCTGTGGTGTTCTGCAGCGCGATCACGTACTTGCCATCGAGCTTGCGGCTCTTGGCGGCCGCGGCGGCGGCGGCGATCTGCTCGTCGGTCAGGCCGGCCAGTTCGTCGCGGGTGTCGACCGTGAGGGCCGAAGCATTCACTTCGGCCAGGACGTTCTGGCTGAATTTGGTGCCGAGTTTGGCCAGTTCACCGTTGATCTCGCGCAGACGGGTCTTCTGGGCATCGGACAGGTTCGCGCCGGAGCGCACGAAGCTGGTGTGGTAACGCTCGATCAGGCGCACGCCCTGCGGGTCGAGGCCGAGGGTTTCGCGGGCGTCGTACAGGGTCTTGATGCGTGCGAACAGCTTCGGGTTGAGGGTGATCGCGTCGCGGTGCGCCGACAGCTTCGGGGCGTATTCGGCCTGGAGTTTCTCGCGCGCCGGATTGGTGTCGGCGCCGACGAGTGCGAAGAACACGCCGGCCGTGCGATCGAGCACTTCGCCTGCTTTCTCCATCGCCAGGATGGTGTTGTCGAACGTCGGCGCGGCCTCGTTGTTGGCGATGGCCTCGATTTCCTTCAGGTGCTCGGCCATGCCGCGATCGAAGCCCGGACCGAAATGGCTGTCGCGAATCTGGTCGAAACGCGGGTAATGCAGCGGCAGGTCGCTTTCGGCGAAGAACGGGTTGCTGGTTTGGGCGTTCAATGCGGTGTCCGCGGTGGCGGTGGATTGGGCATGGGCCGGGGCGGCGATCGCGGCCAGGGCTACGGCGAGTGCCAGTGCGAGGGGATGCTTCATCGGGAACGGACCTCGTGGGATAAACCCCAAGCCTAACCGATGCGGCTTTGACAACAGCATGACGAAAGGCATGGAGCGTGGGTCCACCAGCCGGATTCACCTGCCGACAACCTGTCGCGGTGCACCCTGCCGGCTCCGTTCCCCCACGCAGGAGAAACGCCATGGCTGCGCTCAGCTCGGTGATGACCCCCGATCCCGCCGTCTGCACCCCCGATACCCCGATCCGTGAAGTCGCCCAGATGATGTCCCGCAATGACTGCGGGGAGATCCCGGTGGTGGAAAGCGATCGGAACGCCACGCCGGTCGGGGTGGTGACCGATCGCGACATAGCCGTGCGCATCGTCGCCGAAGGGCGCGAGCTCGGCTCGGCGCGCGCCTCCGACGCCATGACCTCGCCGGTCACCACGATCCGTGAGGACGCCAGCATCAACGATGCCTGTGCGGTGATGGAGCGCGAACAGATCCGCCGCGTGGTCGTGGTGGACCGTTCCGGCAAGGTCAGTGGCATCGTCGCCCAGGCCGACATCGCCCGCAGCGGCCGCGACGAGGAAACCGCGGAACTCGTTCGCGAGGTTTCCGAGCCCACCCACGCACACCACTAGCGCCGTCCTTCGAATGCCGGAGCTGTAGCACCGCGGGCGGCCCATGAGCGGCCGTCGACGGCGCCAGCGACGGCAAACCGGGCCAAAGCGATCCGGATCGACGCGGCAATGCCAACCCCGCCCACAATCAGAAACCTCGTGCCGATGCTGCACGTCGTCGACGTGGAGCGTGCCGCGGCATTCTATTCCCGCCTGGGATTCGCGGTGGCCCACACCCATTGCGAACCTGACGTTGATGGCGAGACGGTGTGGGCGTGGCTGCAGAGTCCAGGTGGCGCCGACCTGATGCTGGCGCGGGTCGAAGAGCCAGGCGACCCGGCGCATCCGGGCGAACTGCTGCACCTGTACTGCGACGACGTCGCGCAGATGCACGCACAGCTGCGCGCGGCCGGGGTGGCGGTCGGCGAGATCGTCACGCCGTTCTACTGTCCCACCGGCGAGTTCCGCACGATGGATCCCGACGGCCATGGGCTGATGATCACCAGCGCCTGGTCCCCTGGTGCGCAGCACGACGGGTGGCGGTAGCATCCGAAATCGCGCATTTTCGCCGCCAACTGCTTCGCATCCACGGGGAATCCGATGTCCGACGCCGACCGCCGCACCGCATACGACTTCAGCGCTACCGACATCGAGGGCAATGCGCGTTCTCTCGACGAATTCCGCGGCAAGGTGCTGCTGATCGTCAACGTCGCATCCAAATGCGGGTTCACCCCGCAGTACAGCGGACTGGAGAAGCTGTGGCGCGACCTGGGTCCGCGCGGGCTGGTGGTGCTCGGCTTTCCCTGCGACCAGTTCGGGCACCAGGAGCCGGGCAACGAGGCCGCCATCAGCGAATTCTGCTCGCTCAACTACGACGTGAGCTTTCCGATGTTCGCCAAGGTCGACGTCAACGGTCGCGGTGCGCACCCGCTGTGGCAGTGGCTCAAGGACGAGAAGGGCGGCTTTCTCGGCATGGACGCGATCAAATGGAACTTCAGCAAGTTCCTGGTCGGTCGCGATGGCCGCGTCCTCAAGCGCTATGCACCGACCGACAAGCCCGAATCGATCGCCGCCGATATCGAAGCGGCGCTGGGCTGAACGGCGCGGCCGACGGGTTCATCGGCGCACCCGGGCAGCTCTCCAGCGATGCCGCAAACCCGATGTCACGCCGCCAAGGCACGCTTCACTGGCTGCCTTTGGCGCGCGCGAATGCCGCGGCCAGCGCATGGTTGGCAGGTGCCGCGGCCGCCGGCTTCGCGGGGGGGCGGACTGCCGCCTGGCGCGGTGACCGGTCGCGCACGCGGGGCTCCCCCGCCTCGTTGCCGCGCGGCTCGCGCGGTGCCGGCACGCGGTCGTCCAGCCGGCAGGTCAGGGCGATGCGCTTGCGCGGAAGGTCGACCTCAAGCACCCGCACCTTGACGATGTCTCCGGCCTTGACCACGTCGCGCGGGTCCTTGACGTAACCGTCGGCGAGCGCCGAGATGTGGACGAGGCCGTCCTGGTGCACGCCGATGTCGACGAACGCGCCGAACGCGGCGACATTGCTCACCACGCCCTCCAGGATCATGCCGACCTTGAGGTCGCGCAGTTCCTCGACGCCTTCGGCGAACCTTGCCGCCTTGAACTCCGGTCGCGGGTCGCGCCCCGGCTTTTCCAGCTCGCGCAGGATGTCGCGCACCGTTGGCACGCCAAAACGGTCGTCGACGAACTGTTCCGGGCTGAGCGAGCGCAGGAAGCCCGTGTCGCCGATCAACTGGCCGATCGCGCGCCCGCAGCTTTTGACGATGCGCTCGACCACCGGGTAGGCCTCGGGATGCACCGAGGACGCATCCAGCGGCTGGTCGCCACCGGCGATGCGCAGGAAGCCGGCGCACTGCTCGAAGGTCTTGTCGCCGAGACGGGCGACATCCAGCAGTGCCCGCCGTGACCGGAAGCCACCATGCTGGTCGCGATGACGGACGATGTTGTCGGCGACCGTGGACGATAGCCCCGACACCCGCGTCAGCAGCGCCACGGACGCCGTATTGACGTCGACCCCGACCGCGTTGACGCAGTCCTCGACCCGCGCGTCGAGCGCGCGAGCGAGCCGGTAACCGTCGACGTCGTGCTGGTACTGGCCGACGCCAATCGCCTTGGGTTCGATCTTCACCAGTTCCGCCAGCGGGTCCTGCAACCGTCGTGCGATCGACACCGCGCCGCGGATGCTGACGTCGAGCTCGGGGAACTCGTTCGCCGCCAGCTCGGAGGCCGAGTACACCGAGGCGCCGGCCTCGCTGACCACGACTTTCTGCAACTTCGGATCCGCGACCAGCTTGATCAGCTCGCCGGCGAGCTTGTCGGTCTCGCGCGAGGCGGTGCCGTTGCCGATCGCGATCAGTTCCACCCCGTGCCGGGTGCACAGGGCACGCAGGGTCTGCAACGATTGCTCCCACTGCCGGCGCGGCTCGTGTGGGTAGATGGTGTCGTGCGCCACCAGCTTGCCGGTGCGGTCGACGACCGCGACCTTGCAGCCGGTGCGGATGCCCGGGTCCAGCCCGAGCACCGCGCGCGGGCCTGCCGGCGCGGCCAGCAACAGGTCCTTGAGGTTGTCGCCGAACACGTCGATTGCCGCGGCCTCGGCCTTCTCGCGCGCCTGGGCGAACAGGTCGAGCATCAGGTGCAGGTGCAGCTTGGCGCGCCACGCCAGGCGGCAGGCGTTGAGCAGCCAGGCGTCGGCGGCGCGGCCCTGGGCCTTGATCCCCGCGTGCACCGCAACGCGGCCTTCCGCATAGGCGTGGCCGGCGTCGGCGTCACTGCCCGGCTCGAGCTCCAGGTGCAGGACCTCCTCGCGCCGCGCGCGGAACAGCGCGAGCAGGCGGTGCGAAGGGATCCTCGCCAGCGCCTCGGCGTGATCGAAGTAGTCGCGGTACTTGGCGCCCTCGGCCTCCTTGCCCTCGGCGACGCGGGCGCGGATCACCCCGGCCGATGCCAGCCATCCGCGCAGTTCGCCGACCAGCGCCGGGTCCTCGCCCCAGCGCTCGATCAGGATCGCGCGCGCGCCGTCGAGCGCGGCCTTGGGGTCGGCGAAGCCTTTCTCGGCATCGACGAAGGTGGTGGCGAAGGCTTCCGGGTCCAGCGACGGGTCCTGCAGCAGTCCATCGGCCAGTGGCTCCAGACCGGCTTCACGGGCGATCTGCGCCTTGGTCCGGCGCTTGGGCTTGTGCGGCAGGTACAGGTCCTCCAGCCGCGCCTTGCTGTCGGCCGCCTCGATTTCGGCTTGCAGTTCGGGGCTCAGCTTGCCCTGCGCCTCGATGCTGGCCAGCACGGTGGCGCGGCGATCCTCGAGTTCGCGCAGGTACAGCAGCCGCAGCTCCAGGTTGCGCAACTGGGTGTCGTCGAGCCCGCCGGTGACTTCCTTGCGATAGCGCGCGATGAACGGTACCGAGGCACCCTCGTCGAGCAGGCCGATCGCGGCGCGCGCCTGCGCGGGCTGCGCGCCGATTTCGGTGGCGATGGTGCGGGCGATCTGCTCGGCCAGCTGCGGGGAAGGCGGGGTGGAAGGGGGCATCGATGACTCGTGTGGCGGCGGGGTCCACCCGATCGGGTGGCCGTCCGATTGTGGCGAGGGCGGCGTCGTTGTGGAACCCGTTGACAGGATCGGACGCTTCCGGCTCGGCCCGCGGTGCGCATCCGCTGGCGACTGCGGCACTAGCGGACGATCGTCACCGGCACCGGGCTCTGGGCAAGCACCCGGCTCGAGACCGAGCCCAGGAACATCCCCTTCAACGCACCGGTCCCGCGCGAGCCCATCACGATCATGTCGACCCCGAGTTTTTTCGCATGCTTGACGATGGTGTCGGCCACCGGCCCGACGTGCTCCTCCTCGTCGACCTTGAGCCGGGCCGCCGACAGCACGCGGTGGGCCGGCTGCATCATCCGCCTGGAGTTCTCCGAATGGTGCATGGCGACCGCCTCGACGCCCAGTTGCGCCGCGATGCTGCTGCTCAGGGGCGGGTCTACGTTGAACAGGACCACCTGTGGCGGCTGCTCCAGGCTTGCAGCGAGCCGAACCACATATTCGGCGGCACGGGTGCTTATGTCGCTTCCGTCGACGGCCAGCAGGATCTTCATGTTTTTTTCCGGCATGTGCCCGGGGGCCGGGCCACTCCAGATTGGCCGGACCAGGGGCGGATCCCGTTGATGTCGATCAAACTCGCTGGTCGAACGCGCAGGCCAGTCTTTTGACCAGGGTCAAGTCCGCGCGGGCAAGCCGGCGCTAGCCTGCTGGCATCGCAGCCAAAGGAGTTTGCCGTGATCAAGGACTTGCTGGTTCCCGTGGTGCTGGGCGAGGCCAGCGAGGAAGCGATCGGCGCCGCCTGCGCGCTGGCCGAGCGGTTCGAGGGGCGGGTCACCGCGCTGGTCGCGATCAGCATGCAGACCCCGCCGTCCATGGCATGGAACTACTTCCCCGAGGGCGTCTACGAGGCCCTGTTCGAAGAGGCCAAGACCGCGGCGGAGCGGATTGCCGCGCAGGTCCGGCCGTTGCTCGCCCGCTACCCGGTACCCAGCGAAACCCGGGTCTCCGATGGTATCTGGCTGGCCGCGCCGGTGGTGGCGGCGGTGCATGCGCGCTATTTCGACCTGGTGGTCCTCGGGCGGACCAAAAAAGCGGTGCCGGAGGCGGAACGGGGCCTGTTCGCCGACCTGCTGCTGGACACCGGCAGGCCGGTGCTGGTGATTCCCGCGGGATACGCCTGGCCGCCGAAGCTGGAGCGGGCGATCGTTGCGTGGCGTCCGGGGCCGGAGGCAAGCCGCGCGTTGCACGATGCGCTGCCGTTGCTGCAGATGGCCGGCGAGGTCGAACTGGTGATGGTCGAGCCGAAGGTCGGCGAGACCGGATATGCGCAACTGCCTGGGGCGGATATCGCCGAACATCTTGCGCGGCACGGACTATCGGTCAACGTGACCTCGATCCCGCGCGAGGGCCAGGCCACGGGCGAGGCCATCCTGCGCTTCGCCAGCCAGACCGGAGCGCAACTGATCGTGGCCGGCGGTTTCGGCCATTCGCGCGCCCGGCAGATGGTCTTCGGCGGCGTCACCCGCAGCCTGTTCCAGCACTCCACGGTGCCGGTGCTGTTCTCGCATTGAGCGTGTAGCGACCCGCTGCAGCTCCGCTAGCATGGCGGTTGCGGTTGCGGTTGCGGTTGCGGTTGCCGGTCTCGGTCGGCCGCCGCCGGTGCCGTTGCCGTTGCCTTTGTCCCCAATCTCCAACCGCCAGCCATCGATCCAGACCCGTAGGGCGGCGGCCATGGATGCCCGCCGGTTTCTGATCGAGCCATGGATGGCGAGTCGGAAACTCCGCGCAGTACTCGGC
>DATHRJ010000004.1:0-14418 GCA_035465455.1 Lysobacter sp. | reverse complement strand
GGTCAGCGCGCGCGCGAGCACCGCGGGGCGGGCCTGGCCGAACGCCGCGACCAGATCGGCCAGCGCCTCCTCGATCCGGTGCGCCGACTCGTAGAAGATCAGGGTGCGCGGCTCGGCCGCCAGCCGTGCCAGCCGCTCGCGCCGGGCCGAGGCCTTCGCCGGCAGGAAGCCCTCGAACACGAACCGGTCCGAGGCCAGCCCGGCCACGCTGAGCGCCGCGATCGCCGCGCATGCGCCCGGCACCGGCGACACCCGCACCCCGGCGGCGCGCGCGGCGCGCACCAGGCGGTAGCCCGGATCGCTGACCAGCGGCGTGCCGGCGTCCGACACCAGCGCCAGCGAGTCGCCGCCCAGCAGGCGCGCGACCAGTTGCGCGGCCTGCGCATCCTCGTTGTGCTGGTGCAGGGCTAGCAACGGCCGCTCGATCCCGAAATGCGCAAGCAGCTGCCGCGTGTGGCGGGTGTCCTCGGCACAGACTGCCGCGGCCGTGCGCAGGATCTCCAGCGCGCGCGCGGAGATATCGCCCAGGTTGCCGATCGGGGTGGCCACTACGTGGAGGGTGCCGGCTTGGGGGATGGCGCTGGGCTGCATCGTGCTTCCACATGGGGGACGGTTAGAATCCTACCCGGTCCCTCCTGGAACGCCGCGCTGCGGCGAATCGCACCCGATGAGCCCTAACCGACACTGCCCGACCCGGCCCGACCTGCGCTGGCTGGGCGCCATGCTCACCGCCGCGGTGCTACTTGGTGGCTGCGCATCCACCACGACCACGCGCCCGGCGGCCCCGACGGTGCAGGAACAGCGCCACCCGCTGGTGCTGCAGGCGGCGGAGCTGATGCGCGGCGCCCCCGGACTCGCCCCGGCCGCACGCGCGGCCGTTGAGGCCCAGGTCGATGCATTGCTGTCGCAACTGGACAACGACACGCTCGCCCGCGAGGCGGCGGCGATGCCGCCGGGCGACCCGCTCTACAACCACGCAGGCCGCGCCCTGCTGCGCCGCGGCCTGCCTTTGCCGCGGCCGTTCGACCGCACCGCGTGGGAATTCGATGCAAGCACGCGTCCGCCGGCCGAGGCCGATGGCTACCGGCCGCCGCTGCGGGTCGCGATGCTGCTGCCGCTGTCGGGCGACACCGCCGCCGCCGCCGCGCCGGTGCGCGACGGCTTCCTCGCCGGGTACTACAGCGAGCAGCGCCGCCGCCCCGACGTCGCGTTCTACGACACCCACGGCACCGCCGGCGGTGCGATCGCCGCCTACGAGCAGGCCGTCACCGCCGGCCACGACTTCGTCGTCGGACCACTGACCCGCGAAGGCGTCAGCGCGCTGTTCGGCCGGGGCAACCTGCCGGTACCGGTGCTCGCGCTCAACCGGGGCACCGTATCGCCGCCACCGGGCAATGCGAGCTTCTCGCTGTCGCCCGAGGACGAGGGCATCGCCGCGGCCGAACTGCTGCTGGAACGCGGCGCGCAGCGGGTGCTGGTGATCAGCGGCGGCGACGAACTCCCGCGGCGCACGGTCAATGCCCTGCGCGAGCGCCTCGGCGAGCGTGGCGCGGTGGTCACCGACGTGGTCAGCGCCGGCGTGGCCGACCTGAGCCCGTTCGCGCAGAAGGACGTGGACGCGGTGTTCCTGGCCGTGCGCGGTGGTGCCGCGCGCGAATTGATGCCCGCCCTTGCTCTGGCAGGGCTGGCGGGCAAGCCGCGGGTGGCGACCTCGCAACTGCTGTCGGGCACCGGCACGCCGGAACAGGACCGCGTGCTCGACGGCATCGCGTTCCCCAGCGAAACCTGGACCGCGCGTGGCAGCGTGCGCGGCCTGCCTCCGGCGTCCAGCGTCGCCGGCACCCTGCCAACCGCCCGCGGCGGCGCCGCCCGCCTGTTTGCGTTCGGTTTCGACACCTGGCTGCTCACCGCCTATCTCGAGCGCCTCGCCCTGGCGGCCGACGGCAGCATTGCCGGCGCCACCGGGCTGCTGCAGATCGACGGCTTCGGCAATATCCAGCGCTCACCGGCATGGTCGACTTTCAGCAGCGGTGTCGCGGTGCCGCTGGCGGATGCCGCGCGCCGTTGACCCGCAGGCGCGGGGCACGCCGGCCGTGACCGCCGGCACCCGCGCGCAGGGCGCGGCAGTGGAAGCTGCCGCCTTGGCGTACCTGCTGGGATCCGGGCTGCGCGAGATCGCCGCGAACGCCAACTACCGCTTCGGCGAACTGGACCTGGTCATGCGCGACGGTCCCACGGTGGTGTTCGTCGAGGTGCGCTACCGCCGCGACGCGCGCTTCGGCGGCGGCGCCGCATCGATCGACCGCAACAAGCGCCGCAAGCTGGTGCATGCCGCGCAGGCGTTCCTCGCCGCGCACCGGCAGTTCGCCGACGCACCGTGCCGCTTCGACGTGATCGACGCCGACGGCGATCCGGCAGCGCCGCGGCTGAACTGGATTCGCGACGCGTTCCACGCCGACGACTGAGCGATGCGCGCCTTACCCGCCACACTCGCCCGCGAACTGGCCGACCTGCTCGGCGATGGCTGGCTGACCGATCCCAGCGAGCGGCTGGCCTACGCTTACGACAATTCGCGCCGCCATGCCCTGCCCGATGCGGTGGCGCTGCCGCGCACGCGCGAGCAGGTGCAGGCCTTGGTGCGGGCCTGCCGCGCGGAGCGGGTGGCGGTGGTCGCGCGCGGCCGCGGCACCAACACCACCGGCGCGTCGGTGCCGATCGACGGCGGCGTGGTGGTGTCGTTCGAACGCATGAACCGCATCGTCGACATCCGCCCCGGCGACCGCTGCGCCGTGGTCGAGCCGGGCGTGCTCAATGGCGACCTGCAGGCCGCGCTGCGGCCGCACGGACTGTTCTGGCCGCCGGACCCGACCAGCGCCGCGTTCAGCACCATCGGCGGCAATCTCGCCTGCAACGCCGGCGGTCCGCGCGCGGTCAAGTACGGCGCCAGCCGCGACAACGTGCTGGCGCTCACCGCGGTGACCGGCACCGGCGAACTGATCGTGTGCGGCACCGCGACCACCAAGGGCGCGACCGGCTACGACCTGCACCGGTTGCTGGTCGGCAGCGAGGGCACCCTGGCGTTGATCGTCGAGGCGAGCCTGCGCCTGGTACCGGCGCCGAGCGCGCGGCGCGCGGTGCGGGCGATCTACCGCGACGTGTCCAGCGCCGCGCTCGCGGTCGCGCGGTTGATGGCGCAACCGGTGACGCCGTCGATGCTGGAGTTCATGGATGCGCACGCGGTGCGGCTGGCGCGCGACGTCGGCGGCGCCGACCTGCCGGACGAGGCCGGCGCGTTGCTGATGATCGAGGCCGACGGCGATGCCGAGACCCTGCCGCACGACATCGAGGCATTGATGGTGGCCGCCGCGGGCGAGGGGCTGGTCGCGCTCGACGACGCCGCCGACGAGGCCTCGCGCGAGCAGCTGTGGGCGGCGCGCAAGGCGCTGTCGCCGGCACTGCGCACGCTCGCCCCGGGCAAGATCAACGAGGACGTGGTGGTGCCGGTGTCGCGGATCCCGCAACTGGTCGATGGCGTGCAGGCGTTCGCGCGCGAATACGACCTGCCGATCGTGTGCTTCGGCCACGCCGGCAACGGCAACCTGCACGTCAACCTGCTGTTCGACCCGGGCGATTACGACCAGGTCGAGCGCGCGCACGCAGCCCTGGCACGCGTGTTCGCGCTGACCATCGGCCTGGGCGGCACGCTGTCGGGCGAGCACGGGATCGGCTTGGCCAAGCGCGATTTCATGCCGCAGGCGGTGACGCCGGCCACGCTCGCGCTGATGCGCCAGCTCAAGGCGGTGTTCGACCCCGACGGCATCCTCAACCCGGGCAAGCTGCTACCGCCGTGAGCGCGCCGCTGGATCACCTGCTCACCCGGATCCGCGCCTGCCGCGTGTGCGCGCCGCATCTGCCGCTGGGTCCGCGCCCGGTGCTGCAGGCCGGCACCGGCGCCCGCCTGCTGATCGTCGGCCAGGCGCCGGGCACCAAGGTGCATGCCTCGGGGGTGCCGTGGGACGACCGCAGCGGGCAGCGCATGCGCGACTGGCTGCAGCTGGACACGGCAACCTTCTATGACCCCGCACGTGCGCGGGCTTTTTGCGCCACCCCCGCAGCCGGAGCGCGGGTAAGCAAAGCGCACCGAGCCATTTCGTCAACGGCTCAAGATCGCCGGTGACTGGTGCGTTACCGGATGGATCTGCGCGATCCCGGGTGCGCGGCGCTTGGCGGGGCTACAAGAGCGGCGTTCCGGCGAAGTGCTGGTAGCCGGCGCTTGGCGGCTGCCACGGCTGGCCGTCCGCGGCTGTCGCGCGCACGCCGCTGCCGGCGTCCACGAAGCCGATGCGGGTCAGCGGCGTATCGGTGCGGCGCGCGACCTGTTCGATCGCTGCGCGTTCCGAGGACGGCGCGGTGAAGCACAACTCGTAATCGTCGCCGCCGGTCGCCTGCAGCGTGGCGCGCGCGCCCGCATCGAACGCGGATCGCAGCGCCGCCGAGATTGGCAGCTCAGCAAGCCGGACCTCGGCGGCCACGCCGCTGGCGCTGCAGATGTGGCCGAGGTCGGCGAGCAGCCCGTCGGAGATGTCGATGCAGGCGTGGGCGATGCCTGCCAGCGCCAGGCCGGTGGCGATGCGCGGCGTCGGCCGATCGAGTCGCGGCCGCAGTGCCTCCAAACCGCACCCGCCGCCGGAGTGCGGCAGCAGCCGCAGTGCGCCGGCGGCATCGCCGAGGGTGCCGCTGACCCAGACGTCGTCGCCGATGCGCGCCGCGTCACGGCGCAGCGCCTCGCCCGGGGCGACCAGCCCGTGCACGGTCACGCAGATCGACAACGGGCCACGCGTGGTATCGCCGCCGACCAGCGCGATCCGGTGCAGCGCGGCCAGTTCGAGGAAGCCGTCGAGGAATCCATCCAGCCACGCCGCATCGCTGCATGGCAACGACAGCGACAGCGTGCACCATGCCGGTTGCGCGCCCATCGCGGCCAGGTCGGAAAGATTGACCGCGAGCGCCTTCCAGCCGACGGCGGACGCGACGGTGTCCTCGGGGAAGTGCACCCCGGCATTGAGGGTGTCGGTGGCGATCAGCAGTTGTCGCCCGGGCGGCACCTGCACGATCGCCGCATCGTCGCCGATGCCGAGCACGACGTCGGCGCGTTCCGGTGCGCGGCGGCGGATGCGCTCGATCAGGTCGAATTCCAAGGTCCAGCTCCCAAGCCGCAATCGCCGACCTGCCTTGCAGTCGCGAAGGCAGGTGCGGGAACTTTACCGGGTGCGCGGCGCCTGCACTTCCGCAGCGCGCCATTGCGCGGCCGCATGGTCCAGCACGCCGTTGACATAGGTGTGGCCGTGCTCGGCACCGAAGCGCTTGACCGTCTCGATCGCCTCGTTGATCACCACCCGGTACGGTACGTCGGGGCGCAGCCGCAGCTCGTAGGCGGCGATGCGCAGCACGGCGCGTTCGATCGGGTCGACCTGCTCGACATCGCGGTCCAGGAACGGCGCCAGCGCCTCGTCGAGATCGTGCTGGTGCTTGTCGACCCCGCGCACCAGATCCTCGAAATACTCCAGGTCGGCGACTTCCTTGGCCTGCTCGTGGGCGAACTCGGCGATCACGTCGTTGACCCGTCCGCCGGACATCTGCCACGCATAGACCGCCTGCAGCGCGCGTCGGCGTGCGCGCGAACGCGCGACCGGGTCGACGCCATCGGGACGCCGCCGGCTCATCGCGCGAGCTCCGGGACCGCGTTCCGGCCAGGCAACTGCCGCAGCAGATCACTCATCTCGATCACCACCAGTGCCGCCTCCTCACCCTTGTTGCCGTGGACGCCACCGGCGCGCGCCAGGGCGTCCTCATGCAGCTCCACCGCCAGCACGCCATTGGCGACCGGGATGCCGAAATCCAGCGCCACCCGCATCAGCCCGTCGGCGCAGCCGTCGGCGACCTGTTCGTAGTGGCGGGTATCGCCGCGGACCACGCAGCCCAGCGCGACCACCGCGGCGTGGTTGCCAGCGGCGGCGATGCGCGCGGCCGCCAGCGGCAATTCCCACGCACCGGGAACCCGGATCACGTCGACCGCGTCCTCGCCGACACCGTGCTCGGCGAAGGTCTTGCGGGCGGCGGCAACCAGCGCATCGGTGATGCGCGGGTTCCAGCGACTGGCGATGATCGCGAACCGCGCGCCGTCGGGGCTGCGCAGGTCGCCTTCGAAATGGGCCATGGGGCAGCCGTCGAAAAAGGTGGAACAGTTTAGCGCGGCGCCGCCCGCGCGCACGGAACGCCCGGCCGGACCGGCGGATCAGACCTCCGCCGACAGGTACTCCACCACTTCCAGACCGAACCCGGCCAGGCCGACCTGCTTGCGCGGGGTGCCCATCACCCGCAGCTTGCCGAGCCCGAGGTCGGCCAGGATCTGGCTGCCGGCGCCGTTGCGGCGCCACTCGGCCAAGCCGGGGCCGGCAGCGCCGTCGTGGTCGGCCTGCGGCTGCGCCCGCACGCGCGCGAGCAGGGTGTCGGCATCGGCGTTGTCGCCCAGCAGCACCAGCGCGCCGCGGCCTTCGCGGGCGATCGCCGCGAGCACGTCGCCGATCGCCGGACCGAAGTCCGCGCGGCGCCAGTGCAGCGCATCGGCCAGCGGGTTCTGCACGTGCACCCGCACCAGGGTCGGGGTGGCGGCATCGGCGGCACCACGCACCAGGGCGAAATGCAGGCCGTGGCTGAGCCGGTCGCGGTAGCTGACCAGCTCGAACGGGCCAAATTCGGTGTCGATCGTGCGCGCGTCGACGCGCTCGATGGTGTGCTCGGTCTCCAGGCGGTAGCGGATCAGCTCCTCGATCGAGCCGATCTTGAGCCCGTGCGCGGCCGCAAACGCCTCCAGTTCGGGCCGCCGCGCCATGCCGCCGTCGGGATTGAGGATCTCCACCAGCACCCCGGCCGGCTCCAGCCCCGCCATCAACGCCAGGTCCGACGCCGCCTCGGTATGGCCGGCGCGGTTGAGCACGCCGCCGGGCTGGGCCATCAGCGGGAAGATGTGGCCCGGCTGCGACAGGTCGCCCGGCGCCGCGTCGGGCCGCACCGCGGTGCGCACGGTGTGGGCGCGGTCATAGGCGGAAATGCCGGTGGTGACGCCCTCGGCGGCCTCGATGCTGACGGTGAAGTTGGTGTGGTGCTGCGAGGTGTTGTCGCGGACCATCGGCGGCAGGCCGAGCTGGCGGCAGCGCTCGCGGGTCAGCGACAGGCACACCAGCCCCCGTGCATGGGTGACCATGAAGTTGATGTCCGAGGGCTTGACCAGTTCGGCGGCCATGATCAGGTCGCCCTCGTTCTCGCGGTCCTCGTCGTCGACGATCACGACCATGCGGCCGGCGCGGATTTCGTCGAGCAGTTCGGGGATCGGGCAGAAAGGCATGGCGGGCGCCGGGACACGGAAGCGGAGGAACCGCGGATTTTACGCTGCCGACGGCGGCGCCACCGGCGGCGGGCCGGAAAGCAGCGTTGCGCAAGCCGGAACGGGTCTGTGGCTCGTGCTCCGAATCCGGCTCAGGCGGCGTCGCCGCGCGCCTGCAACAGCCGCTCGACGTAGCGCGCGACCAGGTCCACCTCCAGGTTCACCCGATCGCCGACCGCGGTCTGCGCGAAGGCGGTGTGCGCGATCGTGTGCGGCACCAGCGCGACCTCGAATCCCGCATCGTCGACCGCGTTGACGGTGAGGCTGACGCCGTCCACGCAGATCGAACCCTTCGCCGCCACGTAGCGCAGCAGCGCGCCCGGTGCAGCGAAACGCCAGCGCTGGGCGCGCGCGTCCTGGTGCACGTCGAGCACCCGACCAAGGCCGTCGACATGGCCGCTGACCATGTGCCCGCCGAGCCGGTCGGTCGGCCGCATCGCGCGCTCCAGGTTCAGCGCGCGGCCGGGTGCGAGCTGGCCGAGCGTGGTCAGGGCGAGGGTTTCGGTGGAGGCGTCGGCTTCGAAAGCGGCCTCGTCGAACGCGACCACGGTCAGGCAAACGCCATTGACCGCGATGCTCTCACCCAGCTGCACGTCGGTGAATGGCAGGCTGCCGACCGCGATCCGCAGCCGCGCGTCACCTCCGCGCAGTTCGCGCGCGGCCAGGCGACCGACGCCTTCGATCAATCCGGTGAACATGGGGCGATCCTCACGGCTTGCGCCGCAAATGCAGGAACAGGGGCCATTGCAGCACTCGCAACTCACCGGCCTCGCCCCACTGCGCGGCGAGCGCCGGCGCATGGCGGGCGACCGGATCGTCGCCGGTGGCCGCGATGCAGCGGGCGCTCGCCGACATGCTGGAAAGGTAGCGCAGGAACTGCGCCAGCGAGCACTCGGCCTCGAGCCACAGCTTCGGCGACGGCAACGCCGGAAACGGCCAGGCGAAGCCGGCGTATTGCGCATCGACTTGCGCCCGCTGCGGCGGCCAGTGCGGCTCGATCTGCATGCGGAATGCGGCGACCGCATCGAGCATGCCCTCGGGCGTCAGGAAGTCCGGGTAACCCCACGCCGCGAGCACGCCGCCTGGAGCCAGCACGCGTTCGCATTCGGCAAAGAAACGCTCACGCTCGAACCAGTGCAGCGCCTGAGCGACCGCGACCAACTGCACGCTCGCATCGGGAAGCCTGGTGCGTTCGGCCGGCTCCACCGCCAGGCTGACCCGGCCAGCGTTGATCGCGGCTGGCCGGTGCGCCCAATGCTCGGCCAGTTGGCGCGCACTGGGGTCGGTGGCGTGGACGTGGGCGAAGCGCTGCGCGAGCCCTCGCGTGGCCTGGCCGCTGCCACAGCCGGGCTCCCACACCCGCGCCGTCGCCGGCACGACCGCAGCCAGTGCCTCGAACAGCGCGTCGGGATACTCGGGTCGTGCCACGGCGTACGCGCTGGCGACCCCGGAGAAATGGTCGTGGAAGTCGCCGGTCACGCCGGGACGTGCGGCTGCGGCTGCAGCAACCGGCGGATGTCGGCGCCGACACTGCGCGAGTCGACGATCCGCAACTGCAGGCGCTGGGTCATGGTGTTGATGTCGAGCCCGTCGAACAGCGGCCGCGCGTGCGGGCCCAGCAGCACCGGCGCCATGTACAGCAGCAGCTCGTCGACCAGGCCCTCGTGGAAGAACGCACCCGCCAGGGTCGCACCGGCCTCGAGCTGGACCTCGTTGATGCCCCGCTGCGCCAGCAACGCCAGCACCGCATTGAGGTCGAAACGGCCCGCGCTGACCGCAATCGCGGCGTGGTCGACCTGCAGCTCGCGCGGCAGCTTCACGTCGGGCGCGTGCAGGTACAGCGTCGGCGCGTCGCCTTCGCGGACCCTGCCGCGCTTGATGGTGGCCAGGCCCGGGTCGAGCACCACGCGCAGCGGCGCGACGAACTCGCGCTCGGCCTCGTCGTGCTCAAGCCGCACGGTCAGCGAGGGATCGTCGGCCAGCACGGTGCCGGCGCCGGTGATGATCGCGCCGGCACGCGCGCGCCACTTGTGGCCGTCGTGACGCGAGGCGGCGCAGCTGATCCATTTCGACTCGCCGCTGGACAGCGCGCTGCGGCCGTCCAGGCTGGTCGCCAGCTTGACCCGCACCCACGGCCGACCGCGCTCGATCCGCGACAGCCAGCCACGATTGAGCGCGCGCGCCTGCGCCTCCATCAATCCGCTGGCCACCTCGATCCCGGCCGCGCGCAACGTCTGGAAACCGGCGCCGTCGACCTGTGGGAACGGGTCGCCCATCGCCGCGACCACGCGCCCCACGCCGGCGTCGACCAGCACGTCCGCGCACGGCCCGGTCTTGCCGGTGTGCGCGCATGGCTCCAGGGTGACGTAGGCGGTCGCGCCCTTGGCACGCTTGCCGCCCGCCTGCACCGCGAGCACCTCGGCATGCGCCTGGCCGGCGCGGGCATGGAAGCCCTCGCCGACGACTTCCTCGCCATGGGCGAGCACGCAGCCGACCATCGGGTTGGGCCTGGTGGTGTAGGCGCCGCGCTCGGCCAGCCGCAGCGCGCGCGCCATCATCGCGTGGTCGATGGCACTGAAAGTGGCGGCCTTGCTCATGGTTTCTTCCTGCCCTTGTCGCCCGGCTGCCGGTCGGCACCGGGCTCGGCCTGCAGCAGCGGCAACTGGCCTTCGCCGGAACTGTCGTTCTCGAGCCGGTCGAGCTCCTCGCGGAAATCGGCGACGTCCTCGAACGCGCGGTACACCGAGGCAAAACGCACGTAGGCGACGTGGTCGAGCTTGCGCAGCTCGGCCATGACGAACTCGCCGATGCGGCGCGATGCCAGTTCGCGCTCGGCGGTCATGCGCAGCTGGTGCACCACCGCGCGCACCGCCGCCTCGATCTGCGCATCGGCGACCGGGCGCTTCTGCAACGCGCGGTCGAACCCGGTGCGCAGCTTGCGCGCGTCGAACGATTCGCGCCGTCCGTCACCCTTGATGATCACCGGCAGCTTGAGCTCGATCGTCTCCAGCGTGCTGAAGCGCTCACCGCAGGCCTCGCACACCCGGCGGCGCCGGATCGTGGCGCCGTCGTCGGACACGCGCGAGTCGATCACGCGGGTGTCCAGGTGCTGGCAAAACGGACAATGCAAGGCTTAGCCGCCGTACACCGGGAACTGGCGGCACTGCCTGGTCACGTTCTCGCGCACGCCGGCGATGACGTTTTCATCGGCCGGCGCATCGAGCACGTCGCAGATCCAGTTCGCCAGCGCGACGCAGTCCGGCTCCAGATAGCCGCGCGTGGTCACCGCCGGGGTGCCCAGGCGCAGGCCCGAAGTCACGAACGGGGAGCGCGGGTCGTTGGGCACGGCGTTCTTGTTGACGGTGATGTGCGCCTTGCCGAGCGCGGCCTCCGCATCCTTGCCGCTGACATCCTTGCCGATCATGTCGACCAGGAACAGATGGTTTTCGGTGCCGCCGGACACGATCTTGTAGCCGCGCGCGATCATCGTGGTCGCCATCGCCTGCGCGTTCTTCACCACCTGCGCCTGGTAGCTCTTGAACTCCGGCTCCAGCGCCTCCTTGAACGCGACCGCCTTGGCCGCGATCACGTGCATCAGCGGCCCGCCCTGGATGCCGGGGAAGACGATGCTCTGCAGCTTCTTGACCAGGTCCTCCGACGGGTCCTGGGCGACGATGATGCCGCCGCGCGGGCCGCGCAGGGTCTTGTGGGTGGTCGAGGTCACCACGTGCGCATGCGGCAACGGACTCGGATACACGCCCGCGGCGACCAGGCCGGCGACGTGGGCCATGTCGACGAAGAAGATCGCACCGACCGCATCGGCGATTGCGCGCATCCGCGCCCAGTCGACCACCTGCGAGTAGGCGCTGAAGCCACCGATCAGCATCTTCGGCTGGTGTTCGCGCGCCAGCCGCTCGACCTCGTCGTAATCGATCAGGCCGCGCTCGTCGACGCCGTACTGCACCGCGTTGAACAGCTTGCCGGAGATGTTGACCTTGGTGCCGTGGGTCAGGTGGCCGCCGTGCGCCAGGCTCATGCCCAGGATCGTGTCGCCCGGCTGCAGCAGCGCCAGGTACACCGCCTGGTTGGCCTGCGAGCCCGAATGCGGCTGCACGTTGGCGTACATGCTGTCGAACGGCGCCACCGCGAACAGCTGCTTGGCGCGCTCGATCGCGAGGCGCTCGGCGACGTCGACGTATTCGCAGCCACCGTAGTAGCGCTTGCCCGGATAGCCTTCGGCGTACTTGTTGGTCAGCTGGCTGCCCTGGGCTTCCATCACCCGCGGGCTGCAGTAGTTCTCCGAGGCAATGAGTTCGACGTGGTCTTCCTGGCGGCGGTTCTCGTCGGCGATGGCCTGGGCGAGTTCGGGATCAAAACCTTCGATTCGGGCATCGCGCGGGAACATCGTCACTCCGGGGGCTGAACGGACTCGAAAGTTTAGCCCCGGCGAGGGTTTACGGCCACCGCCGTGGCGCCTGGCGAGTGGCGCTGGAAGCGCCGATCCGCGATAATCACGCCATTCCTGAACACCTTGCGGCCCCTGCCCTCGCGCAGGGCGCCGCTGTCCGCCTGCGGAGCATCCATGCAATACATCTACACCATGAACGGCGTCAGCAAGGTCGTGCCGCCGAAGCGCCAGATCATCAAGGACATCTCGCTGTCGTTCTTCCCGGGCGCCAAGATCGGACTGCTCGGTCTCAACGGCGCGGGCAAGTCGACGGTGCTGAAGATCATGGCCGGGGTCGACAGCGACTTCAGCGGCGAGGCGCGGGCGGCCAACGGCATCAAGGTCGGCTACCTCGCCCAGGAGCCGCAGCTGAACCCCGAGCACACCGTGCGCCAGGCGGTCGAGGAAGGCGTCGGCGACGTGATCAGCGCGCAGGCCGCGCTGGACCGGATCTACGAGGCCTACGCCGAAGAGGACGCGGATTTCGACAAGCTCGCCGCCGAGCAGCAGCGCCTGGAGGCGATCCTGGCCAGCGGCGATGCGCACACGCTGGAGCACCAGCTGGAAGTGGCCGCCGACGCGCTGCGCCTGCCGCCGTGGGAAGCGGTCATCGGCAAGCTGTCCGGTGGCGAGAAGCGCCGCGTCGCGCTGTGCCAGCTGCTGCTGCAGAAGCCCGACATGCTGCTGCTCGACGAGCCGACCAACCACCTGGACGCCGAGTCGGTCGAGTGGCTGGAGCAGTTCCTGGCGCGCTACACCGGCACCGTGGTCGCGGTGACCCATGACCGCTACTTCCTCGAGAACGTCGCCGAGTGGATCCTCGAACTCGATCGCGGCAAGGGCATCCCGTGGAAGGGCAACTACACCGCGTGGCTGGAGCAGAAGTCCGACCGCCTCAAGCAGGAGGAATCCGGCGAGAAGGCGCGGCAGAAGGCGCTGGCCAAGGAACTGGAATGGGTGCGCAGCAACGCCAAGGGCGGCCGCACCAAGGGCAAGGCGCGCATGGCCCGGTTCGAGGAGCTCAACTCGGTCGAGTACCAGCGCCGCAACGAGACCAACGAGATCTTCATCCCGCCCGGCGAACGCCTGGGCGCGTCGGTGATCGACTTCAAGAACGTGTCCAAGTCCTTCGGCGACCGGCTGCTGATCGACAACCTCAGCTTCATCATCCCGGCCGGGGCGATCGTCGGCATTATCGGCCCCAACGGCGCCGGCAAGTCGACCCTGTTCAAGATGATCACCGGCCAGGAAGTGCCGGACAAGGGCACGATCACCCAGGGCCCCAGCACCAAGATCGCCTATGTCGACCAGAGCCGCGACGCGCTGACCGGCAACCACAACGTGTTCCAGGAGGTGTCCGGCGGCGCCGACATCCTCAACATCAACGGGGTGGAAATCCAGTCGCGCGCGTATCTTGGCCGCTTCAACTTCAAGGGCCAGGACCAGCAGAAACTGGTCGGCACGCTGTCGGGCGGCGAACGCGGCCGGCTGCACCTGGCCAAGACCCTGCTGCAGGGCGGCAACGTGCTGCTGCTGGATGAGCCGTCCAACGACCTGGACATCGAGACGCTGCGCGCGCTCGAGGACGCGGTGCTGGAATTCCCGGGCTGCGCGGTGGTGATCAGCCATGACCGCTGGTTCCTGGACCGGATCGCGACCCACATCCTCGCGTTCGAGGGCGACTCGCACGTCGAGTTCTTCCAGGGCAACTACCGCGAGTACGAGGAAGACAAGAAGCGCCGTCTCGGCGAGGAAGGCGCGCGTCCGCATCGCCTGCGTTTCAAGGCGCTGAAGTAAAAAACCGCAAGCGCCCGCCTCACTGGCGGGCGTTTCGCATGCAACACCTCGCCACCGCCCGAACAACCGCAGAGGATGGACCGATGAGCTTCATGCAGGCATTGCGCGACCGCTGGGCGGCTGCCGACTCGCTGGTGTGCGTCGGCCTGGATCCGGAGCCGGCGAAGTTCCCGGCACGTTTCGCCGCCGATCCCGATGCGGTGTTCGGCTTCTGCCGCGACATCGTCGACGCCACCGCGCCGTTCGTGTGCAGCTTCAAGCCGCAGATCGCGCACTTCGCCGCACTCGGTGCCGAGGACGCGCTTGCTCGGCTGATCGCACACATCCACGCCCGGCACCCGCAGATTCCGGTGATCCTGGACAGCAAGCGCGGCGACATCGGCAGCACTGCGCGGCATTACGCCAGCGAGGCATTCGAGCGCTATGCGGCCGACGCGGTGACGGTCAACCCCTACCTCGGCCGCGATTCGCTGCAGCCGTTCCTGGACCACGCCGACCGCGGCGTGGTGATCCTGTGCCGCACCTCCAACCCCGGTGCCGCCGACCTGCAGGACCTGCAGGTGCGCGGCGCCGATGGCGGCAGCCGACCGCTGTACCAGCAGGTCGCCGAAACCATCGCGCGCGACTGGAACGGGCACGGCAACTGCGCGCTCGTGGTCGGCGCCACCTGGCCGAACCAGCTGCGCGAGGTGCGCACGATCGTCGGCGACATGCCGCTGCTGGTGCCCGG
>DATHRJ010000003.1:0-6248 GCA_035465455.1 Lysobacter sp. | reverse complement strand
GTCGATCAGGCTGCCCCGCCCGACGTTGACCAGCACGCAGTCCGGGCGCAGGGCCCGCAGGCGGTCCTCGTTCAACAGGCGCCGGGTCTCCGGCGTATCCGGCAGCACGCAAACCAGGTAGTCCGGTTCCGCCAGGAATTCGGCCAGCGCGCCGGGGGCAAAGACCCGGTCGAAACCGGCGACCGGCGCACCGCCACGGCTGTAGCCCGACACGCTCAGACCGAAGGCATGGCCGGTGACGGCGATGTGGCGGCCGATCGAGCCGGTGCCCATGATGCCCAGCCTGCGGCCCTGCAGCACGCCCGATCCCGCCGGCCACCACTCGCGCCGACGCTGACGCTCGCGGCGCGACTCGAGCTTCAATTCGATAGCCAGCAACTGACCGAACACGTACTCGGCCATTTGCGGGCCGAATACACCGCGAATACCGGTCAACAGGAAATCCCGGCGCTGGGGACCGAGCAGAGGCGCGACACCGGCCCAGGTCGATTGCACCCAGCGCAGCTGCGGCATGCCTTCCAGCGAAGCGGCCACCAGGTCCGGCTGACCGAGCACAACGGTCTCCCCGGCGTAAACCTCGCGCGCCTGCCGGGCCGAGACCGCGGCCTGCACGCGCGCGCCGGATTCCGTCAGTGCGCGCAGCAACGGCAGGTACTCCTCCGCGTCGGGGCTCAGGATCAGGACGTCGCGATTCATCGGGCTCTCAGGCCGGGGTTCGGGGCTATCATGACACAGGCGAAGCGCGCTTTCCGGGATGACAGGGCGCCGTGGCTGGGCGACAATCCGCCGATGAAAATACCCAGATCCCTGTTCCGCACACTCCTGCTCACCCTGCCGCTGCTGCTCACGGCCCCCAACCCGCTGCAGGCGGATGTGCCCTCGCTGCAAGCGGCGGTCGATCCGCAACGCCTGTCCGCCTTCGTTGAGCGCGGCATGGAGTTGTGGCAGGCGCCCGGCATGGCCGTGGCAGTGGTCAGCAGCGACGAAGTGCTGTACCAGCGCGGCTTCGGGACGACGGCCATCGAGGACGGCGCGCCGGTGGACGAGCACACGCTGTTCGCCAATGCCTCCACCACCAAGGCCATGGTCGCCGCGGGCTTGCTGATGCTGGTGGACGATGGCCGGCTCGGCCTTGACGACACGGCCGCCAGCCACCTCCCGGAACTGCGATTCAGCGATCCCCTGCTGACCCGCGAACTTACCCTGCGCGACCTGCTGAGCCACCGCAGTGGCCTGCCCAGCACCGATTTCTGGACATTTTTCCAGAAGATGCCCCTGGACGAGCAGGTCGAGCGCCTGGCCGCGGTCGAGGCAGCGGCGCCCCTGCGCACGCGGCACATCTACCAGAACACGATGTACGAACTGGCCGGACTGATCATCGAGCGCGTCAGCGGGCAGCGCTGGGACCGTTTCCTGGCGGAGCGGTTGTGGCAGCCGATCGGCATGCGCGAGACCTTCGGGGCGCGCGGGCAGATCGGCGCCGGATTTTCGCACGTGCTGCCGCACAGCTACCTGGATGGGAAGGTCGAGGTGACCGAGTGGGACCTGCCGGCGGACCTGGCCGACGCGGCCGGCTCGGCCTGGACCTCGCTGCACGACATGAGCCTGTGGGCCCAGTTCCTGCTGCGCGGGGGCGTCACCGCGGACGGGCAGCGGCTGCTGTCCGAGGGCAGTTTCGGAGAGTTCTTCAAGCCGCAGATGCTGATCGCAAAGAAAGACTTCTATCCCGTGGCCGCGCTCACGGAACCGCATTGGCGCAGCTACGCGCTGGGCTGGTTCCAGCAGGACTTCCAGGGCCGACCAATCGACTTCCACACCGGCAGCCTGTCCGGCCTGATCGCCATCATCGGCCTCGACCGGGCCGGCGACCGGGCCGTGGTCGTGCTCGGCAACCGCGACCACGCGGAGTTGCGCCACGCGATCCTGTGGGAGGTGATGGACCGCAACCCGGCCGGCGCGCGGCGTGACTGGAACCAGGCCGTCTTTGACCTCTACCGGGACGCGGCGGCGACCCGCGCAGAGGAATGGCAGAAAAAGGAACGGCAGCGGCTGCGGAAAACGCAGCCGGCGCTGCCGCTGGCGGCCTACGCCGGCCGTTATGAAAACCCGGCGCTCGGCGCCGTCACCATCGAAGTCGAGCGCCGCGGCATGCTGCTGCGGACGGCCAGCCTGGCGCTGCCGATGGCGCACTGGCACCTCGACACCTTCCTGCTCGAGCACCCGCCCTGGGAGCTGCGCGAGTTCGCCGAATTCCGCATCGCGCCCGACGGCAAGGTCGCCTCCTTCGACCTGTTTGGCGAAACCTTCACCGCAGGCGCCGGCAGCGACACCGGCAACCCCTAGTCGTTCGCAGCTGACAATTCGCGCTCTCTTGTGACGCGCCTCGGCACCGTGGCCGGCGCCGACTCCTCGCCACGCGCGCCCCATTTCCGCTCCAGGCTTGATAATCAGCGCATCACAGGCATTGGCACATTTATTGCTTGGACTACTGTGAATTCGACGTGCAAGAAAAGCAACAAACGCCACCTGCAAACAGCCCCCGCCGCATGGCGGGGGCTGTTTCTTTTACAGGCCCCATTTGCGCTTGGGCCACAGGAACACCGTGGTAGGGCCCGAAGGCGGTGGCTCGGTCAGCGCGATCTCGCCCGGCGTGCGCAGGATGCCCAGCCCGATGATGGTGCCGATAGTGGCGGCTATGCCGAAGCTACGGCCGAGGACGCGTTTCAGTTGTTGTTGGGCCAAGCGCGCATCGTCAGTCGTCAGCCGGCTCTGCGGTCTGCGCGGCGCTGAGCATCTTTCTGGGGCCGACGAATACCTCGCCCGTCTGGCCGTGAATGGACAGCACGTCGCCCGGCCTGATCGTGTAAACCACCTCGCCGCGGGCGTCGACCAGCACGGCATGGTCCCGCAGCACCCTGAGGTCCGCCACGCCGAGCACCGCCGCGTACGGCCGGTCGTCGATGCCGTGGACCGCGACCGCCGCGTGCGAGGTCGATCCCCCGCGGGCGGCCAGCAGGCCGTCCACTGAAAGGATCAGCGGGATCTCGTCGGGTATCGGGTTCTCCAGCACCAGCAGGATGCCGTCCACCCCCTCCGGCCAACCGTCCTTGCCACCCTCCAGCCGCTCGACGTCCGCCTCGTCGAATGCCGCCAGCCCGCGAAAGGCGCCGCCGGCGATGCCGATGCCGCGCCCGTCCGGCTCCCCGGGGTCATCGAAGGTGCGCAGGGTGTAGCGCAACTCCATCTGCGCGCTGCGCGTCTGCAGGATGCTTAGCACGCCGCGCTCGACGGTGAATTCAATTTCGGCGTCCGAGCCGAGGAAACGCCGCAAACGCGCGCTGATATGGTTGAGCTTGCGCTCCAGCATCGGCGCCTGGGCCTGCAGTTCCTGCACCGGCTCGAACGATTTCGCCGCGGTGAGGCCGCCCACCAGGTCGTCGCCGCAAGCACTGAACTTGACGTCGCCGGTGAATACCCGGAAACCCGACTCGCTCATCCGCGTATGCGGGATGACACCCGTCAGCGAGATCCGCGTTTCGTCCATGCCCGCACGCAACTCCTCTTCGTTGGAACGGTTTCCGCAGGCCATTTGCTGCACGATGACCGCCGTGTGCCAGCCCTCGCTGAGGTGCTTGATGGCGCGGTAGCGGCGCGCCCGTTCGCCGTCCCAGGACGCGTGCACGGCGCGCATGGCGTTCTTCAGCTGCAGCTCGGCGTCGGCCATGATGGCGTCGAGTTCGGCCCCGTGCCCGGCTTCGCGGATCACCGCCTTGGTCGCCTCGACCACCTCCCGCATGGCGCTGCCGGGCAGGTCGGTTTTCAACGTCACCCCGTGGCGGCGCTTGGCTTGCTCGACCAGGTCGAAGGTCTCCAGGTCCATGCGCCAAGCGGCTGCGGCATAGGAGGCGAGGAAGCGCCTGCAGGAGTCCCAGGCGTACCACTCGTCCTCCCGCGCCAGCCCCTCGGCAACCGCGTCGGTCATGCCGGCGAACACGACGGTCGTGAGCATGCCGGGCATCGAGAATACCGAGCCGCCGCGCACCGCCAGCAGCAACGGCGCTTGCGGATCGCCGAGCCGCAAGCGCCGGCTTTCGTTCCGCTCGATGTCTTCCTGCAGGATGCCGACGTGCCGCAGCAGCTCGAGATCCAGCCGATCAGGCTGGTCGCGGTGCAGGCCCATGCGCGGCAGTGCGGTTGGAATGATGAAGGCGTCCCGCGTTGGTATCCCCAGGTAGGCGATGTAGATCAGTCCGCTGCCCTTGCCGCCGTAGCGGCCCTGCAGGCTGACGCTGTCCGACTGCTCCACGCGCCGCTTGATGTCTTCGCTGTGCGACAGGTGCACGAAGTCCCAGGGCCTGTCACCCGCGCCCCCCTCGCCCCGCGCGCCCAGCGCGGCAGCGTGTTCGGCCACCCAGGTGCGCGCGATGTCGGAAAAATGCACCAGGCTGTTGAGGTCGTGCATGGTGCGCTGGAAGTTGCCCAGCACGCCGCGCATCTCGATGGCGCTGTAACCCAGGTGCGAGGCCATCACCTCGTAGGCTTCGCTGACGCGATTGACGAGCCGGTGATAGTTGCGCTGGATCTGCTCCAGCACGTCCAGCAACTCGGAGGCGCTGCGCGCGGGATGGACCAGCATCGCGGACAGGTCCAGCAGTTCGCGCGAGAACAAGCCGTCCCGCTCCAGGTTGCCGGCGCAGAGGAACACGATGCGCAGGCACTGCTGCAGGTCGACGCCACGCTCCTGGTAGACCGAGGAGACATGCCGGAGCGCGAAGTAGCCCAGCTCCTCCAGCACGCAGTCCAGCTGATGCAGCAGGTAACGCTGGCTGGCGAAGGCGCCGTCCCCGACCAGCTCCTCGAGGCGCCGCCGCAGTTCGCAGCAGTGCTCGAAAGCCTCGATGTGCGCGCCGCCTTCATAATGCCGCAGCAACGCGTCGAGCGCGTCGAACAAGGCGTCCTGGTGGTCGCGGCGAAGCTGTTGGCTGAACGTCTCCACCACCGCGCGCGCCTGCCGCTCCGCCGTCGCGGGATCGAAGCCCGGCTCGCCGGGCAGCGGGGCCTGCAGCGCAGCCAGCGCCGCCTCGAAGTCGGCTCCGGCGGCCGCCCATGACCCCTCCCGGGCCTTGCTGGCCAGGCTGCGCAGCCGGTGCTGGTACACCCAGCGATTGCCGGCGCGGATACCGTTGACCACCAGCGACTCCAGCTCCTCGTCGAGGGTGTTGCTCGACTCGCAGCGCAGCAATTCCTCGCTGTACAAGCCGCGCCACTCGCCAAGCCGCGCCGCAAGTTGGGAACTGCCCAGCAACTGCTCGAGATCGCCGACGATCCGGGCGACCAGCTGCAGCACCACGGGATCGGAGCGGGCGGCCTCGTCGGCAGCCGCCGGGCGCTCGCGGCTGGGGTCCGGGAACTCCGCCGAGCCGGTCTGCAGCCATTGCAGGTAACTGCGCGCCAGGGCGAGGGTCTGCATGCCCAGGGCATGGTGCGTGCTGCGGCGGATTTCGTTGCAGATCGCGCTGCCGCGCACGTGCACCTCGGAAAGGTCAATGGTGTCCTGCCAGACCTCGTCGATCAGCTTCGGCTGCGACACCAACCCCGAAACGCTGCGTACGAGGATGCGGGAAGGCAAACGCAGGCGGTACGCGAAAGGGCCGTTGAGGAACTCGGTCAACTCGCTGCGCAGGCGGGTGATCTCTGGGCGCAGGTTCTTGGCGCTGGCGATGCCGCGGTGCGAGGTGCTGCACAGGCGCGCCACCGCGAAACGCAACAGGTACACGGCCTCGTGGCGGCTGCCCGAGGCGTTCAGGCGCTGCAGCAGGGCGGCCAGGTCGCGCAGCCGCGACACCTGGATCGGCGGCATCTCGCCGACGTCGAGGTGATAGATCTCGCGCTCCAGGTCGATCGCTTCGCCTCGCGCGCCGCAGAGGTCGGCAACCAGCCGGTCCGTGACGAGCGTGCCGTGTGGCAGCCGCACTTCGGCCAGCACTTCCACATCGCCGTCCTGCACGGCATGGATGGACATCCGGCCGTGCGCCTCGTAGGGCAGCAGCAGGCGCCCGCCGTCACGGAACAGCCGGTGATTGGCGATCTCGAACATCCGGTAACGCTGCTCCATCCAGGACATCGTCTCCAGGTAGCAGCGCAAGGCGTGACCATGCTGGTCGACGGAACCCTCGGGGCCGTAAGCGGCCGCCAACGCGCGGTCCAGCGCGTCGATTCTTGCGCGCTCGTCTTCCGCGAAAGGCGGG
>DATHRJ010000002.1:0-3761 GCA_035465455.1 Lysobacter sp. | reverse complement strand
AAATCGCGAAGCGGGTAATCGGCAGGCCGGCGAATTCCAGCGCGAACATGACGCCGATCGCGAGCAGTGCGTAATGCAGCAGCCGCGACACGGTGTAAAGGCCGGCCGGGTCGACATTTTCGTGGTGCTTTCCGTAGCGCGCGAGCGCACGGCGCACCAGTCCGGAGACCGCCAGTGCGATCAGCAGCGCCAGTACCGCGGCGATCAGCCCGCCGACGGTCAGGCTGAAGCCGGAGGTGCGGATCAATGCGAAATCGAGGATCGGCTGCAGTCCCTGCCAACCCTCGCGGCCCGCGGACTCGGCGACATCGAGCGTATTGGCGCCGACCTGTTCGATGCGTTCGGCGGTGTCGGTGGGGTCCATGGCCGTCGCCGTTACAGAAGCACGCGGCGAAGGTCGGCCAGCAGCGCCGCCAGATAGGCGGTGAAGCGCGCCGCCGCCGCGCCGTCGATCACGCGGTGGTCGTAGCTCAGCGACAACGGCAGCAGCAGTCGCGGCGCGAACTCCTTGCCGTTCCATACTGGCTGCATCGCCGCTTTCGACACGCCCAGGATCGCCACTTCCGGGGCGTTGATGATCGGGGTGAAGGCGGTGCCGCCGATGCCGCCGAGCGAGCTGATCGTGAAGCAGCCGCCGCTCATGTCCGACGGGCCGAGCTTGCCTTCGCGCGCCTTGGCGGCGAGTTCGCCGGTCTCCGCGGCGATCTGCATCACCCCCTTGCGATCGCAGTCGCGCACCACCGGCACCACCAGCCCGTTGGGCGTGTCGGCGGCAAAGCCGATGTGGAAGTACTGCTTGAGCACCAGCGTTTCGCCGCTGGCATCCAGGGACGCGTTGAAGTTCGGGAATTTCTGCAACGCCGCGACCGACGCCTTCATCAGGAACGCGAGCATCGTCAGCTTGGTCGCGCCGCCCTTGGCGATGGCCTTGGCGTTCTCTTCGTTGAGCTCGACCCGCAGCGCCTCCAGCCCGGTGATGTCGGCATCGTCGAACTGGGTGACGTGCGGGATCATTGCCCAGTTGCGCGCGAGGTTCGCGCCCGACAGTTTCTGGATGCGCGACAGCGACACGTTTTCGGTCTCACCGAACTTGCTGAAGTCGACTTTCGGCCACGGCAGCA
This sequence comes from Lysobacter sp., assembly GCA_035465455.1. Lineage (GTDB taxonomy): Bacteria > Pseudomonadota > Gammaproteobacteria > Xanthomonadales > Xanthomonadaceae > Lysobacter_K. The sequence continues at coordinate 2,640 of DATHRJ010000002.1, read as the reverse complement.
GCGCCAATCCGCCGCCCGCCGCGACGCCGGGCGCCGCGGCTGCGCCGCCGCCCTGAATCGCGTTCTTGACGAAGGCCTGCACGTCCTGCTTCCCGATCCGGCCGCCGCGCTGCGAGCCGGTCACCTGCATCAGGTCCACGCCGAGCTCGCGCGCGAACAGGCGCACGGCCGGGCTGGCGTATGGCACCTGGTCCGGCATCAGTTCGGTGGCATCGAACGCCACCGGCGGCGTGCGCGGGGGCGCCAGCACGGATGGCGCTCCCGGTTGCGCCGCCTCGATCTCGCGCTGGGCGAGCTCGTCGGCACCCGCGGCGACCGCGACCGGCTCGACCTTGGCGGCGGTTTCGGCGGCCCGTGTCTGCTGCGCGGGCGCGGCCGGCTCGGCGCGCTCGGCAACCGGCGGGGTGTCGCCCTTGTCGGCATCGCGCTTGGGCGCGGCAGGCGCGGCTTCGGCGGCCTCGCCGGCCGGCTCGATCATCGCCACCACACTGCCTTCGGCAAGGTTGTCGCCCAACTTGACCTTGAGCTCACGCACGATCCCGGCGAACGGCGCGGGCACCTCAAGCGTCGCCTTGTCGGATTCCAGCGTCACCAGGCCCTGGTCCTTGGCGACCGTGTCGCCGACCTCGACCAGCACCTCGATCACCGGCACGCCCTCGTAGTCACCGATATCCGGGACGCGTGCTTCCTTCAACTCAGCCATGTCGGGGTCCGCCGTGCGCGAAAACCCCATTGTCGCCGTTGCGGGCGCAAGCGCCAAACGGCCCGTCGCCGTCGCACCAGAAAGCGGGGACGGGCCTGGGCGTCAGCCGTCGGTGCGCGGACGCCGGGTCCGCGACTTGTGCTCGATCTCGATCAGGTCCAGCCGCGCACCATCGGGGAGACGAAACTCGAGGGCGTCGTCGAGCCGGTCGAGTTCGCCCATCCGCGTGCACAGCTGCAAGGCTTGCTGCTCGAGGGCGGTGGCGCGTGGTGCGATTTTGGCTTCGATCTGCGCATCGAGGTTTTCCAGGCGCTGCAACCGGCTCGCATCGCCACTGAATGCCGCGCGTACCGCGCCGCCGACGATCTCGCCAATCAGTTCCGGCAGCACATCGCCGAGCGCGTCGCCGATGCCGCGGCCGAGGTCGTCGCCGTCGAACCGGGTCGCGGTGATCGAACGGGCGAGCCGCGCATCGAGCTTGCCGCGCGCCTTCGCCAACCGCGCGTTCGTGGCCGAGGGGTCGCTGCTGAAACCCGCGGCGACCTCGCCGAGCACGCTGAACGCGATGGCCGCGGCCTCCCGCCCCAACGATTGCGCCAGCGGCATCGCCTCGCGCGTGCCGCGCTCGAAGCGGTCGATCCGACCCCGGTCGGCTGCGGTCAGCTCGACCCAGCGGTCATCGACGAACAGGCGACCCTGGCGCATCACCAGTGCCCTGGGCGTGCCGGTTTTGCGGGTCATGATCACGCTGCGCTCGTTGACGGCCAGGTCGTAGTCGCTCTCGATCTTGCAGCCATTGATTTCGGTCGCATGCGTGGCCGCCGCTGCCGCGGCCAATGCCAGCGCAAGCGTCGCTCGGGGGAAGAAGGCTGCTGCGCGCATGGCGGTTTCCTGGTTGGACGGCGAGTGATTGTGGCGCGCCTGAAGCATGGACGCCCCCTGCCGGACGAGGGCATGACCTTCGGCGGGGCAGCCGCTAAAGCGCGATTCATCCATCGGCGGGCCGTTTTCACGATTCCTGAGCCATTGCGGCGGTAGCGTGGTCATCATTCGCGTGGGGCACCGCATGACCACCAAGCTGGACAAGCCACTGCGCCGCGAGGTCGAGGTCGACGACCGGCTGTACACGCTCACCGTCGACCCGGACGGCCTGCGGCTCGTCGAGAAGGGCCACCGCAAGGGCCAGGAACTGCGCTGGCGCGACCTGGTCAGCGGCGACGCCGCGCTCGCCGCGGCGCTGGCCGCCAGCCTGCCGCGCTGAGTGCGCCTCGGATACCGGCGTCGCAGCCTTGGTCACCGGGCTACGGTGACGACCGACTGGAATCTTCGCGTGGGCGTGCGGGCCCCGTAGCTCAAGGATGTTCGGCCTCGATGTGGATGCGCTCGCGACGCAGCAGGTACAGCCCGCTGGCGACGATGATCGCCGCGCCGACCCAGGTCACCGCGTCGGGCAACACGCCCCACAAGGTCACGTCGAGCAGCACCCCCCACAGCAGCGCGGTGTACTCCAGCGGCGCGATCAGCGATGCCTCGCCGAGACGGAACGCCTCGGTGATCAGGTACTGGCCAATGGCGCCGGATACTCCGACCCCCAGGATCAGCCAGGCGTCTACCGCGCGCAGCGGCTCCCAGCTTGGCACCGCGAGCGCGCCGGCACCGACGGACAGCATCACCAGCAGCGACACCATCATCGACTGGGTCGAGTCGGTGCGCGCGAGCACGCGCACGGCGATGGCACTGCTCGAATAGGCGAGCGCCGCCACCAGCACCGCGACTGCGGCCAGGCTGAGCATGCCTTCCCCGGTCGGGCGCAGCAGCACCAGCACGCCGAGCAGGCCGATCGCGATCGCGGTCCAGCGCCGCGGACCCACGCGCTCGCCCAGCAGCGGCACCGACAATGCGGTGACCAGCAGCGGCGCGATAAAGAACAAGGTGTA
>DATHRJ010000001.1:0-9558 GCA_035465455.1 Lysobacter sp. | reverse complement strand
TCATAACCTGCCGCCGAGCCGTCGCCGCTGACCGAGGCAGCACTTCGCGTCCACCCACCGAAGCCGCTAAAGTAGCGCCGATGAATTCCCGGGCGACCCCGCATTTCCTTGACGCCGACAGCGGTTGGCGATGGTGGCCGTTGGCTGTCGTCGCCCCCGCCCCGTCGCACCCCAAGGAAATGCCGCGTGACCACGTCCCAGTCCTCATCCAGCGCCGCCGCGCACGAGCTGTTCCAGCAGCAGGCCGCTGACGGCCACACCCGGATCCCGGTGGTGCGCGAGGTGTTGTCCGACCTCGACACCCCGCTGTCGGTGTACCTGAAACTCGCCGACGGCCCGCACACCTACCTGTTCGAATCGGTCGAGGGCGGCGAGCGCTTCGGCCGCTACTCGATCATCGGCCTGCCGGCCAAACGCGTGTACGCGTTTGCCGGGCACACGCTGTACGTCACCGAATGCGGCGAGCTGGTCGAGGCGCGCGAGGTCGCCGACCCGTTCGCCGAGGTCGAGCGCCTGCGCAGCGCGCATTCGGTGCCGAAGATCCCCGGGCTGCCGGGCTTCAGTGGCGGCCTGGTCGGCTGGTTCGGGTTCGAATGCATCCAGTACATCGAGCCGCGCCTGGCCGCGCCGATGGCCGACGGCAGCCCGAAGGCCGACGAGCTCGGCACCCCCGACATCCTGCTGATGCTCAGCGAGGAGGTCGCGGTGTTCGACAACCTCAAGGGCCGGCTGTACCTGATCGTGCATGCCGACCCGGGCCAGCCGCAGGCGTTCGCGCGCGCCAACCGTCGCCTCGACGAGCTGACCCACCGGCTGCGCAGCGGCGGCGCGGGCTATCCGGAAACGCTGGATTCGGTCGGGCTGGACGAGGCCGATTTCGTCTCCGGCTTCACCCGCGAGGGCTTCATCAAGGCGGTCGAGCAGTCCAAGGAATACATCCGCAGCGGCGACATCTTCCAGGTGGTGCTGAGCCAGCGCCTGAGCGTGCCGTTCAAGGCGCGTCCGGTCGACGTCTACCGCGCGCTGCGCGCGCTGAACCCGTCGCCGTACATGTACTTCCTCGATGTCGGCGACATGCAGGTGGTGGGTTCTTCGCCGGAAATCCTGGTGCGCCTGGAGCACGACGAATCCGGGCAGGGCCTGGTCACCGTGCGCCCGATCGCCGGCACCCGCCCGCGCGGCGAGACGCCCGAGGCCGATGCCGCGCTCGAGGCCGAGCTGCTGGCCGACCCGAAGGAGCGCGCCGAGCACCTGATGTTGATCGACCTGGGCCGCAACGACGGCGGCAAGGTCAGCCAGCCGGGCACGGTGGTGGTCGGCGAGCAGTTCGTGATCGAACGCTACAGCCACGTCATGCACATCGTCAGCGAGGTCACCGGCACGCTGCAGGAAGGCCTGAGCTACGCCGACGTGCTGCGCGCGACGTTCCCGGCCGGCACCGTCAGCGGCGCACCGAAGATCCGCGCGCTGGAAGTGATCCGCGAGCTGGAACCGATCAAGCGCAACGTCTACGCCGGCAGCATCGGCTACCTGGGCTGGCACGGGGATGCCGATACCGCGATCGCGATCCGCACCGCGGTGATCCAGGACGGCCGCCTGCACGTGCAGGCCGGCGCCGGCATCGTCCACGACTCCGACCCGCAGAAGGAATGGGAGGAGACGATGAGCAAGGGACGCGCGTTGTTCCGGGCGGTCGCCGAAGCGGCAAAGGGTCTGTAGCCATGATCCTGATGATCGACAACTACGACAGCTTCACCTACAACCTCGTGCAGTACCTGCAGACGTTGGGGGCGGAGGTCAAGGTGATCCGCAACGACGAGCTGTCGGTGCCGCAGATCGCGGCATTGGCGCCGGAGCGGATCGTGATCTCGCCGGGGCCGTGCACCCCGAACGAGGCGGGCGTGTGTGTCGAGGTGATCCGCGAACTCGGGCCGCGCGTGCCGATCCTGGGCGTGTGCCTGGGCCACCAGAGCCTCGGCCAGGCCTTTGGGGGCGACGTGGTGCGGGCGAAGACGATCATGCACGGCAAGACCTCGCGCATCCGCCATGAAGGCCTGGGCGTGTTTGCCGGCCTGCCGGACGCGTACGAGGCCACGCGCTACCACTCGCTGGTGGTGGCGAAGGACACGTTGCCCGGATGCCTTGAGATCACCGCGTGGACCGATGACGAGGGTGGCGGCTTCGATGAAATCATGGGCCTGCGCCACCGCGAGCACCCGGTCGAGGGCGTGCAGTTCCATCCCGAGTCGATCCTGACCGAGCACGGCCACGCGCTGCTGAAGAATTTCCTGGACCGCTGATGCCCATCACCGCGCAAGAAGCCCTGCAACGCACGATCGAGCACCGCGAGATCTTCCACGACGAGATGGTCGAGCTGATGCGCATGATCATGCGCGGCGAAGTCAGCGCGGCGATGACCGCGGCGATCCTCACCGGGCTGCGGGTCAAGAAGGAAACCGTGGGCGAGATCGCCGGCGCGGCGTCGGTGCTGCGCGAGTTCGCGCGTCCGGTCGTCGTCGCCGACCGCACCCATCTGGTCGACATCGTCGGCACCGGTGGCGACGGCTCGCACACGTTCAACATCTCCACCGCGAGCATGTTCGTGGTGGCCGCGGCAGGCGCCAAGGTCGCCAAGCACGGCAACCGCAGCGTGTCGTCCAAGTCCGGCAGCGCCGACGTGCTCGAGGCGCTCGGCGCGGCGATCGAGCTGGAGCCCGAGCAGGTCGCCCAATCGATCGCCGACACCGGCATCGGTTTCATGTTCGCGCCCGTCCACCATCCGGCGATGAAGATGGTCGCCCCGGTGCGGCGCGAGATGGGCGTGCGCACGCTGTTCAACATCCTCGGGCCGCTGACCAACCCGGCCAATGCGCCGAGCATCCTGATGGGCGTGTTCCATCCGGACCTGGTCGGCATCCAGGTGCGCGCGCTGCGCAAGATGGGCGCGCAGCGTGCGCTGGTGGTCTGGGGCCGCGACGGCATGGACGAGCTGTCGCTGGGCGCCGGATCGCTGGTCGGAGAATTGCGCGACGGGCAGGTGCGCGAGTACGAACTGCATCCGGAGGATTTCGGCATCGCCATGTCGGCCAGCCGCAACCTGCGCGTGGCCGATGCCATCGAGTCGAAGGCGATGCTGCTGCAGGCGCTGCACGAGGACGGCGTGCCGCGCGAGATCGTCGCGCTCAACGCCGGCGCAGCGCTGTATGTGGCTGGCGTGGCCGCCTCGATCGGCGACGGCATCGAACTGGCGCGCAAGACGATGGCTTCGGGCGCAGCGACCGCGAAGCTGCACGAGTTCGTCGCCGCGACCCGACGGCTCGCGGTTTCGTGATGACGTCCGCAAGCGTGCTGCCGACGATGCAGCTGATCCGCAACGCCGACGTGTACGCGCCGGAGCCGCTGGGCGTGCAGCAGTTGCTGCTCGGCGGCGGCAAGGTCCTGTGGATCGGCGATGACCTGCCGCCTCTGCCGGCGCAGCTGCAGGTGGAGGCGATCGACCTGCAGGGGCGGCGCCTGATCCCGGGGCTGATCGACGGCCACGTACACGTCACCGGCGGCGGCGGCGAGGCCGGGTTTTCCAGTCGCGTGCCGGCACCGTTCCTGTCGCGCTACACCCGTGCCGGTGTCACCAGCGTGGTCGGCCTGCTCGGCACCGACGACGTCGCGCGCAGCACCCGCGAACTGGTCGCCTCGATCCATGCCTTGCGCGAGCAGGGCCTCAACGCCTGGGGCTACAGCGGCGGCTACCACCTGCCGCCGACCACTTTGAGCGGCAGCGTGCGCGGCGACATCGTCTTCATCGAGGCGTTGATCGGCGTCGGTGAAGTCGCGATCAGCGACCACCGTTCCAGCCAGCCGACGCTCGAGGAATTGCTGCGGCTGGCGTCCGAGGCCCACGTGGCCGGGCTGATGACCGGCAAGGCCGGCATCGTCCACCTGCACCTGGGCGATGGCGCGCGCGGGCTGGAATTGGTGCGCCGCGCGCTGGACCAAAGCGAACTGCCCGCGCGCGTGTTCAACCCGACCCACGTCAACCGCCGCAAGGGTCTGTTCGAGGAGGCGGTCGAGCTCGCGCGGCGCGGCAGCACGATCGACATCACCGCCTTCCCGGTCGAGGACGGCGAGGACGCCTGGGGCGCGGCCGATGCGCTGCTGCGCTACCTCGACAGCGGCGCGCCACCCGAGCGGGTCACGATCAGCTCCGATGCCGGCGGTTGCCTGCCGTGCTTCGATGCCGACGGCCGCGTGTGCGGGATGGGGGTCGGCGAGTCCGGCGAGTTGCTCTCCACGCTGAACGAACTGCTGGGCCGCGGCCTGCCGCTGGCCCAGGCGCTGCCCGCGTTCACCAGCAACCCGGCGCGGTTGCTGCGGCTGGCGGGCAAAGGCGTGATCGCGATCGGCGCCGACGCCGACCTGGTCGGGCTGGATCGGCAGGGCGCGGCACACGAAGTGCTGATCGGCGGCGTGGTGCACGTGCGCGACGGCCAGGTGCGCCACCGCGGCAATTTCGAAGGGCGTGATATTTTGGCTGACTGACCAGCGCGGCCCGGAGCCTCGAATGTGCCCTAGCAGGACCCCCGACGGTGAAGAGCGGGGCTCGATCATCCCCATTGGTGGCGCCGAGCAGAAGCTGGGCGACCCGCGGATCCTGCGGCGTTTCGTCCAGCTTTGCGGCGGCGCCGACGCCGACATCGTGGTGATTCCCACCGCCAGCCAGCTGGTCGACACCGGTGCGCGCTACGAACAGCTGTTTTCCGAGCTCGGCGCCGGCCGGGTCACCTCGGTGGATTTCGACAGCCGCGCCGATGGCGACGACCCCGCACGCCTGGACCGCATCGAGCAGGCGACCGGGATCTTCCTCACCGGCGGCAACCAGTTGCGCATCACCACGATGCTCGGCGGAACCGGGGTGGCCAGGCTGATCCGCACGCTCAACGCCCACGGCGTGCACGTCGCCGGCACCAGCGCCGGGGCCAGCGTGCTCAGCGAGCATATGATGGCGTTTGGCAAGGAAGGCGGCTCGCCCAGCGCCGGCAGCGTGCGCCTGGCGCCGGGGCTGGGACTGACCAACCGTTTCGTGATCGACCAGCATTTCCGCGAGCGCGACCGCCTGGGCCGCCTGCTCGCGGCCCTGGCCTACAACCCGTTCGTGGTCGGCATCGGACTGGATGAGGACACCGCCGCGTTCATCCGCCCGGACAACACGCTCGAGGTCGAAGGCAGCGGCACCGTGACCATCGTCGATGCCAGCGACATGCAGTTCTCCTCGATGGACCAGGCCGGCGAGAACCAGCCGGTGTGCCTGCTGGGCCTCAAGGTCCACATCCTGATCGCCGGCGCCACGTTCAACCTGCACACCCGCCAAGCCTCCGCCGGTTCCCTGGCGGCCACGAAGCACTGATCGAAGACCCGCCATGCGCATCCTCCACCGTTCCGTCTACGTCGGCCCCTCGCAGCACGCGCATTTCCCGGTGATCCGGCTGGAGCTGGATCTCGGTGCGCTGGAGGCCTGGCCGACCGGGCGCCTGGGCGCGGCATTCGTGGATGCGCTGGTGGCGGCATTGCCGGGGCTGGCCGAGCACGGCTGCTCGTACCGCGAGCCCGGCGGGTTCATCCGGCGCATGCGCGAGGACGACGGCACCTGGCTCGGCCACGTGCTCGAACACGTCGCGATCGAACTGCAGAACGTCGCCGGCGAGGACGTCACCTTCGGCCGCACCCGCAGCATCAGCGACGACCGCCCCGGTGTGTATTCGGTGGTGTACGAGTACGTGCAGAAGGAGGAGGGCATCGCCGCTGGCGAACTCGCGCTCAAGCTGCTGGACTCGCTGTTGCCGGCGCAGCTGCGCGCCGGTGGCGAGGCTGCGGTGCCCGGCGACTGGAGCTGGGACGCCGCGCGCGACGACTTCATCCGTTATGCGCAAAAGCGCGCGCTCGGCCCGTCGACCGCATCCCTGGTGCGCGCCGCCGAGGAGCGCAACATCCCCTGGCTGCGCCTGAACCAGCAGTCGCTGATCCAGCTTGGTCACGGCAAGTTCCAGCAGCGCATCCAGGCCACGGTGACCGGGCGCACTCCGTACATCGCCGTCGAACTGGCCGGCGACAAGGACGAGACCAACCGCATCCTGCATTCGCTCGGGTTGCCGGTGCCGCGGCAGGTGCTGGTCGCCCAGCAATCCGACGCCGTGCAGGCGGCGGAGAAGCTCGGTGGTCCGGTCGTGCTCAAGCCGTACAACGGCAACCACGGCCGCGGCATCACCATCAACATCACCACGGCCGACGAGGTCCGCGCCGCCTACCAGGCCGCGGCCGGGCACTCCCGGTCGGTGATCGTGGAGACCTACATCGCCGGCGACGACCACCGCCTGCTGGTGATCAACGGCGAACTGGTCGCCGCGACCCGGCGCACGCCGGGGCACGTGGTCGGCGACGGCCGCCACACGATCGCCGAACTGGTCGAACAGGTGAACGCCGACCCGCGCCGCGGTGTCGGCCACGAGAAGGTGCTCACGCGGCTGGAGCTGGATCCGCAGGCGGAGATGATGATGGCGCGCGTGGGCTTCGATGCCGCCTCGGTGCCCGCAGTCGACGAGATCGTGTACCTGCGCTCGACCGCGAACCTGTCCACCGGCGGCACCGCGACCGATGTCACCGACATCATCCACCCCGACAACCGCGACATGGCGGTGCGCGCGGTGCGCGCGATCGGGCTGGACGTCGGCGGCGTGGACTTCATCTCGACCAACATCGCCGAAAGCTACAAGTCGATCGGCGGCGGCATCTGCGAGGTCAACGCCGCGCCGGGCTTCCGCATGCACGTGGCGCCGAGCGAAGGCACCCCGCGCGACGCCGCCGGGCCGGTGATCGACATGCTGTTCCCGCCTGGCACGCCGTCGCGGGTGCCGATCGCCGCGATCACCGGCACCAACGGCAAGACCACCACCGCGCGCATGCTCGCGCACATCGCCAAGATGGCCGGCTACACGCCCGGCCTGACCAGCACCGACGGCGTCTACATCGACGGCCAGCGCACGGTCGAGGGCGACATGACCGGGCCGGTGTCGGCGCGCATGGTGCTGTCGGATCCGCAGATCGACATCGCGGTGCTGGAAACCGCGCGCGGCGGGCTGGTGCGCGCCGGCATGGGCGTGCCGGAGGTCGATGTCGGTGCGGTGATCAACGTGCAGTCCGATCACCTGGGCCTGAAGGGCATCGACACGCTGGAACAGTTGGCGGCGATCAAGCGCGTGGTGGTGGAGATCGCCAGGGAATGCGCGGTGCTCAACGCCGACGACCCCAACGTGCTGCGCATGTCCGGCTACACCGACGCCAAGGTGATCTGCTACGTCACCATGAACCCGGCGCACCCGCTGGTGCGCGAGCACATCCGTGCCGGCGGCCGCGCCTGCGCGCTGGAGGCCGGCATCAACGGCCACATGATCACGCTGTACGACAAGGGCAGCCACATCCCGTTGATGTGGACCCACCTGATCCCGGCGACGCTGGAGGGCCGCGCGCTGCACAACGTGCAGAACGCGATGGTGGCCGCGGCGATGGCGTTCTCGCTGGGGATCAAGCTCGACGCGATCCGCAACGGCCTGCGCACGTTCGACAGCACTTTCTTCCAGGTCCCGGGACGCATGAACATGTTCAGCGAGCATCCGTTCAAGGTGCTGATGGACTACGGCCACAACGCGCATGCGGTCGGGGTGATGGCCGACCTGGTGCAGCGGCTGGACGTGCCGGGCCGCCGGATCGTGGTGCTGGCCGGGCCCGGCGATCGCCGCGACGAGGACCTGCGCGCGATCGCCGAAGCCGTCGCCGGCAAGTTCGATCACTACATCTGCCGGCGCGACGATTCGCTGCGCGGTCGCGACGGCGAAGAGGTGCCACGCATCATCGCCGAGGCACTGCAGGCCCATGGCGTGGCGGAGACGGCGATCGCGCGCATACCCGACGAACAGCAGGCGATCGACGCGGCGTTGCGCATGGGTGCGCCGGGCGACCTGGTCCTGGTGTTCGCCGATTCGCTGGCGCGATCGTGGAAGCAGATCACCAAGTTCCAGCCCGAAGGCGAGGCATTGCGGACGGTCGACAGGGTCGAAGTGCCGGCGCTGCAGCCGCTGCTGGACGATTCACTGCACGCGTTGATGGAAGGCGTGGTGCGCGACGAGCGCGGGCTGCGCTTCGAAGCCGAAGCCAGCGACTGACCTGTGTCCGTCATTTCCGGTTTCGCAGGAGTGAGGGCGCAGCCGTTGGGGATGGCCAGGTGAATCGGATCGATCAAGCCGCCGATTGGGAACGAATGAAATCCCTGATACCAGGTCCATGATGTCCAGCGAGCCCACCTTTGACGAGTCGCGCCGGCTGACCGGCAGCAACCTGTACTTCCACGGCAGCGGCGCGGCGCTCGAAACGCTGGGTCCGGCGCGGCTGGACGAAGCGGCGTTGTCGGGCTGGCGCGACCGCATCGCGATCGTGCGCGCCGCGCTCGGGTGGCCGGAGACCGCAATGGTGGTGCGGCGCCACGCGAGCGGCGCATCGCTGGCATTCGCGGCGCCCGTCGACCAGTTGTACTGCGCCGCCGAAGCCAACGAATGGGCATGGCGGGCGAGCCTGCAGGCACTGCAGCCGACGACTGCCGGCGATCGTTGGCACGCGCCGGGGCACCCGCCCGCGTGGGACCAGGCGTCGGCACTGAGCAGCCTGGGGGCGATGGCCGCCGGGGAAGCCAACCCTGCGCTGATCGCGTTGCTGGACGCGGCGCGCGCGCGCGGGGTGCCGGCGCATGCGGATGACGATCTGCTGTCGATCGGCGAGGGCGCCGGCAACCGCGCCTGGCCGGTTCGCGGGCTGCCGGCGGTCGACGAGGTGCCGTGGCCGGAGCTGCACGGCATCCCGCTGGCGGTGGTGACCGGTTCCAACGGCAAGACCACCACCGTGCGCCTGCTCGCGGCGATGGCGCGCGCGCACGGATGGAACAGCGGCTACAGCAGCACCGACGGCGTGTTCGTCGGCGACGAGCGCCTGGACAGCGGCGACTACTCCGGCCCGGTCGGCGCGCGCACGGTGCTGCGCCATCCCACCGTGGAGGCGGGGATCCTCGAAACGGCGCGCGGCGGCCTGCTGCGCCGGGGCATCGCGATCGGCAGCGCGCGCGTGGCGGTTGTCACCAACATCGCCCCGGACCATTTCGGCGAATACGGCATCCACGATCTGGACGACCTTGCCCGGGTCAAGCTCACCGTGGCCCGCGCGCTGGCCGCCGATGGTGTGCTGGTGCTCAACGCGGACGACCCGTTGCTGCTGCGCCACGGTGCGGGCGCGGCGGCGAACAGCGCATGGTTCGCGTTCGATCATGACCACCCGAGCCTGCACGCGGCGCGCAGGATCGGCGGCATGACCTGCGGCGTGCACCGGGGGCGACTGCTGCTGTCGCAACACGCCGACGTCGCCGACCTTGGCGCCGTCGCGCAGATGCCGATCACCGTTGGCGGCAACGCGCGCTACAACATCGCCAACGCCGCCGCCGCCGCGCTCGCTGCGGCCGCCATGGGC